>JAAYUP010000330.1 GCA_012517635.1 Candidatus Atribacter alterifermentans | reverse complement strand
GGTGGTTATTCAGAATTTAATGTTGGTAATATGCCTCTTCCGGATAAACCGTAGACAAACAAGAGGTAACTGTAGTGGCAAACTTATCTAATAACTGGTCTGTGGTTTTTCAGGAGTAGCCTCACCAGTTGGCATTAACCTACAAATTATTGAATTAGGCGTGAATGGTTTTTGGCTAATGACATAGACGATTAGGTAAGAAATTATGCGTTAGTGCTCCGTTGAGAAAAGCAAAGGGATATGCTCGTCGTTACAAGGTAAAAAAACCTATTGTGTTCAGGTTACGGCACCACGCCAGGCAGAAATTTTGCTTAATGTGGACGAGCGAACAAAGTGAATCATTTAGCAAAGAATAAGTAATAAATCAATAGGTGATGTTGTATTGGAGATTTCTATAACAAAAGAAAATTTTGGAAAATGATAGTTTGTAATATTCATAATAGAGCTCAGGGTGCACAACGTGCCTCTCTTTGCATTGGTTAAATTATTTTCTTACGTCAAAGGGGCTAGAGAAGAGAGATTTCAATTTAAAAGCCCATTATTGTAAAGTTATAAAAAAATATTGGAATACGAAAACTTAATTCATTACAAATTGGTGGTTTATTTGAAAGCATCAAAATCTATATTATTTCTTGCAACTGTTAATTCCCATTTGTATTATTTTCATATTCCATTTATGAAGCTACTCAATTTGAAAGGCTATGATGTTGAAGCAGCTGCCGCGCCAGTTTGTGGATTTAAAGGGAAGATAGAGAGGGAAGGTTTTGTCTTTCATCCAATTTCTTTTTCAAGAAATCCTCTTCATCCTCAGAATGTTATTGCCTTTTTTCAACTATATCGATTAATGAAAAAGAATAAATATCAATTAATTCACACCCACACTCCAGTAGCGAGTTTTTTGGGGAGATTTGCTGCAAAATTAGCTGGAGTCCCTTCGGTTCTTTATACCGCTCATGGATTTCATTTTTTTGATGGAGCTCCCAAAAAGAATTGGTTGCTTTATTATACCGCAGAACGGTTAGCTGCTCGCTTTACCGATGCGCTTCTGGTGATGAATCAAGAAGATTTTGAGAATGGGAAAAAGTTGGGTTTTATTCCAGAAGAAAGCCTTTTTTTGGTCCATGGAGTGGGGGTAGATATTGAGAAATATTCTCAGGTTCAGAAAGACGATGCAATTCGAGATGAGCTTGGGATCTCAAGAGATGAAATTATTGTTACCTGTATTGCAGAGTTTATTAAAAGGAAAAACCACGTTTTTTTATTAAATACCTGGATGAAACTACTTGAGAATAAGAATAATAGAAGTTTACATTTAATATTGGTTGGAGATGGAAATTTATTCAAGAGCTTTAAGAGTAAGAACTTAAAGAATGTTTATTTTCTTGGAAGGCGATCAGATGTTTCCAGCATTTTAAATAGCTCTGATATTGTAACTCTTACTTCTATCCATGAAGGATTACCTCGGTGTATCATGGAAGCGATGGCGGCGGGAAAGCCAGTGGTGGCAACAGATATTCGAGGGAATCGAGATTTGGTAGAGGATGGAGTTAATGGGTATTTAGTGAAGTTAGGTGATGTTGAAGGGTTGGCAAATTCGATCATAAAGTTAGCAGAGGATGATGACTTAAGGAAACAAATGGGAAAAAAGGGACAGGAGATAATTGAAGCTTACTCTTTGGAGAATGTGTTGGTAGAAATGACAGAGATTTATGATCGGTTTTTGATATAAATCATGAAAATTTTTCTTCTACATTTTTCAAGTATTTTTTTACTTCTGAAACAAAATTTTCTATATCCTTCGTATTCGATTGAATGATCTGGTATAGTTCTTCATCACTAATGATGTTATTTATTCGAACTAAACGGTTTCGATAACCTACCATTTGTATTAATGTTTCACCTAATTTTTTATCAACAGTACCAATTTCTATAAGTCCTCTCGCAATCGATTTATATTCTATAGACAAGTTTATATGATCAGTTTTGGTTAAAATATGGCGTCATATCAAATATCGTTTCTAAGGTTCCACGAAGAAAGTTTTCAGCTGCAGCAACATTTCTCTTTTGTGATAGAAAAGAATTTTTGTCCAAGGTAGTTAACTCTTGGAGTTCATTGAGGATAGATGTTCATATTGCTTTTAAACTACAGATAATGTTGAAAAGACCGAAGGAGAGAGGGGAATTTTTAAAATTAAACACCGAGGGGGCGAGGGGGCGAGGGGGAGAAGAAAGTTTCTTACTCATTATGGAAAAGTTTTACTTATTTTATTATTGATTTATTCTTTTTATAAAGTAAATCATAAATTGAGAGGTAAAGAATGAAAGGTTCAAAAGTTTCAAGCAAGGGGCAAATTACCCTTCCAATTGAAGCTAGAAAGCATTTAAATATTCAACCAGGTGTTCGAGTTCGATTTGTCCTTGAAAAGGATTGCATTCGAATTGTTCCAGTTGAAAATGGAATTGAAGGTTTGAGGGGAACCATTCAGGTTTGTAAGCCACAGGATTTTAAAGTCTTTCGTCACCAAGCCATGAAAGAGCTCGCCAATGAAAGAAATACCCATCATTGATGCCAATATCATTCTCCGTTTTTTAACAAACGATATTCCAAAACAAGCTGATCATTGTACAAAATTGTTAAAACGTATTGAATCTGGTTTGGAAGAGGTTTGGCTTCCCGATTTAGTCCTTGCGGACATTGTATGGACTCTTGAGAAATTCTATAAACAACCAAAACAAAGAATCCAAGAGTTACTTATTGCTATCCTGGAATTAAAAGGTCT
>JAAYUP010000329.1 GCA_012517635.1 Candidatus Atribacter alterifermentans | reverse complement strand
TTCAATAAATTCGGGAATGACGTCAGGCAAACATTCAATTTCAACTTCTTGCATAACCTGTTCCAGAGTACCACCTGCCTTAACTCCCGGTGCTTCACCCTTGAACATAAGTGGTACTTTTAAAGTAATCTTCTGATCGGCTCGTACTCCATAAAAATCAATGTGCAAAACTTGTTCTTTAATTGGATTTCTCTGGATATCCTTGATAATCCCACGATAAATATCACCATCGATAGAAATGTTCAATAATTGATGGGTTGCTCCCGGTATCTTTAAGACTCTTTTTAATTCACTTTCTTGAATTTTTAACTTTATGGTATTCCCTTCTTTACTTTCTTGAGCATAATATATTCCAGACACCCAGCCCGAATTTCTCAATTTTTTCATATTTTCCTTTCCAATCGATTCTCTCCTTTCGGTATTAACGGTCAAAATTTCTCTTTGGTTCATAGCATTCCCTCCGCTCTTTAGCGTTTAAAAGTATTCAATTTGACTGTCCGGTAAATGGTATTATAAACTGATGGAGTTTTCTCATAAGAAAAGCTCACTGACGGATAGTTAACTATAAATTCGTTTTATTGCTTCAGCAAATATTGGTGCGACCGATAGTACTCTTACTTTATCATTCGTTCGGATGCACAATTCGTCGGAATTGGCAGGGATAGTATTAGTTATAACCACTTCTTTCAAACATGAATTTTTAATACGATCTAAAGCTGGTTCACTGAATACCGGATGGGTGGCACAAGCGTATACTTCAATGACCCCCCGATCTTTTAAGGCTTGTGCTCCTTCAACTAAAGTTCCAGCAGTATCAATAAGATCGTCAACTAATATTGCTCTTTTACCCCGAACATTTCCAATGACATCCATGACTTGAACCTCAGCATAAGTAGGCCGGTATTTATCAATGACAGCTAAATCAACACCGAGGTGATTGGCAAAATTTCGTGCTCGCGCGGTTCCACCCACATCGGGGCTTACGACTACCACATCCGATAAGTTTTTCGAAGCAAAATATCGAGCTAAAAGTGATTGAGCGACTAAATTATCAACGGGGATATCAAAAAAACCTTGGATTTGACCAACATGTAAATCCATGGTTAAAACTCGATCAACACCGGCCGTTACCAGTAAGTTTGCTACCAATTTAGCCGAAATTGGCTCTCTCCCCTTGGTTTTTCGGTCCTGTTTCGCATACCCATAAAAAGGAATTACCGCTGTTATTCTTCTGGCTGATGCCCGATTCAACGCATCAATCATGATCAGTAGTTCCATTATATGATCATTCACCGGTGGACAAGTAGGTTGAACAACAAAAACATCACAGCCTCGAACACTTTCTTCAATTTGTATTCGTATTTCTCCATTAGGAAAACGACCGACATCAGCACGGCCCAGAGGGAGATCAAGATACCAACAAATTTCTTGTGCTAGAAATGGATTTGCTCTTCCAGTAAAAACCTTCATATGCTGGTTAATTTCACCATAGCAAATCATTTTCCAATCAGCTCCTGTTTTTTTTCTTTTCAACCCATTTGTCAATATTTACCTGTCGTGCCCGACCTATACCGAGAGCTTGCGAAGGAACATTACGGGTAATTGTCGAACCGGCAGCGGTATAAGCTCCTTCACCGATGATTACCGGAGCAACTAATGAATTATTGCTCCCAATAAAAACGTTATCATGAATAATAGTCGGATGTTTTTTATATCCATCAAAATTACAGGTAATTGTTCCCGCACCAATATTCACTTTTTTCCCTAACTGAGCATCACCCAAATAACTGTGATGTAGCGCCTTGGTTCCCTCGCCTATTTCAGTTTTTTTGACTTCAACAAAATTTCCAATCCGGGCCTTTTTTCTTATCAAAGAATTCATTCGAATATGAGTAAAGGGACCAACCATCACTTCATCTTCGAGAATAGAATTCTCAATAACACTATATTCAATTCGGCAATCCTTCCCAATTTGGGAATGGATTAAATGGGTATAAGGCCCGATTTTCGTGTTTTCTCCAATTTCACTCTGACCTTCAATGACTGTGCCAGGAAACAACCAAACATCTTTGCCGCACTTTACATCCCAATCGACATACACTGATTCGGGATCAACGATTTTAACACCCAAATCAAATAACTGGTTAATTTTTTTTCTACGAAATAAACCTATGACTGTTGACAGATCATCGGGTGAATTCACATTCATGAACTGGACATCCCATGGAACAGTATAAACCAAGGTTGTATAATTGAATTTTCTTGCAACTTCAAGAACATCGGTAAGATAATATTCTCCCTGAGCATTATTTTTTTGGATTGATTGAAGAACTATTCCTATTTCATTTTTTTGAAAAGCATAAATTCCTAAATTGATTTCTAAGATTTCTTTCTCTTCTGCAGAGCAATCTTTCTCCTCAATAATTTTTAGGGGCGTTCCTTGAAAATCTCTTTTAATTCGACCAAAACCATCAGGTTTTTCTGATTTGGTACTTAAAAGCGCTAATGGAACATGATTTTTCTCAAAAAAAGTCATAAATTGACAAATGGTATGAACCTCAAGCAACGGCATATCAGCGTATATGACCAATATTTTCTGTATCTCAGGACCAAGATAGGGGAGAATAGATTGGACAGCATGAGCGGTTCCTAAGGGTTTTTCTTGAATAACTAATTGTACCGTCGGATCAACAATCGATTGGATTTGGTCAAAAGCAAACGGAGAAACGACTGCTAATCGTTTTCCAGAAAAATGAGGAATCTCAAGCTGTAAAAGATAATTAATCAACGGCTTTCCCAAAACCGGCAAGAGGACTTTTGGCTGGGAAGATTTCATCCGTTTCCCCATGCCAGCCGCTAAAACACAAATACACCAATCACGAAAATCCATAAAACCCTCCTGGATAAATCAACTCTTAAATCATTTCTTTTTTATAAAATCACCATTCAATTCACTTCTCATTTTCTTGGTCAAAGCATTGAATAAGAAATACCCAAGTAAGAGGAAGCGGTCCAGACTTTCTGAACCTTTTTGCCACAATCTCATATATTTATTATAATTCAGTCCTCCAAAAAATAAAACGCGACCTTATCAGCCGCGTTTTATTCATTGAATGGCTGGGGCGGAAGGATTTGAACCTTCGAAATCAGGGATCCAAAGTCCCTTGCCTTTCCGCTTGGCCACGCCCCAACTCAAACGAAAAGCGAAATAATTATATAAAATAGTATCATTGAAGTCAATTTTCTTTCACTAATTTCTAAGACTGGTAATTGGAGCTGGTATCCTTCCGCCTCGATGAATAAAATGATGAGGGCTGGTAGGATTCACTTGAATAACTACCGTTTCTCCCAACAATCCTCCCCATACAACTTCATCACCTGGTTTTTTCCCAACCACTGGAATAATCCGAATCCCCACCGTCTTATTATTTATAACCCCAATGGCCACTTCATCACCAATAATCGCAGAAATAATCTCTTCCGAGGTATCACCGGGAATTGCAATCATATCAAGACCAACCGAACAAACACTGGTCATTGCCTCAAGTTTTTCAAAATTTAAACGACCAGTCTTTACCGCTTTTGTCATGGCTGCATCTTCACTCACCGGAATGAAAGCTCCGCTTAAACCTCCAACCGATGAAGAAGCCATGGCACCTCCTTTTTTACAGGCATCAGTTAACATCGCTAACGCAAGCGTTGTTCCCCACCCTCCACAGGTTTCAATTCCCATAGCTTCTATGATTTCAGCCACACTATCTCCTACCCGAGAGGTTGGAGCGAGTGATAGGTCAACTATTCCAAAATTTATTCCTAATTTTCGAGATACCTCCCTCCCAATTAATTCCCCTACCCGAGTTATTTTAAAAGCGGTACGCTTAATAATCTCAGCAATTTGACCCAGATCTGCCTCTGGATGCCTACGGATCATTTCCTTGACAACACCAGGTCCGCTCACACCGACGTTAATAACGGCATCTCCTTCACCTGGTCCATGGAATGCTCCTGCCATAAAAGGATTGTCTTCGGGGGCATTAGCAAAAACGACCAATTTGGCACAACCAATTCCATTTTTATCCTGGCTTAATTGAGCGATTTCTTTAATTATTTTGCCAAGCAATAAAATTGCATCGACATTTATACCACTTCGAGTCGATGCGACATTGACCGAAGAACAAATATGTTCAGTTTGAGTTAGAATTGCTGGGAGTGAACGAATAAGATGCTCTGCAGCCGGGGTCATTCCTTTTTGAACGAAAGCCGTAAAACCTCCTATAAAATCGACCTGAATTTCTTGAGAGAGTTGATCGAGAAGAATCGCAAGCTCAATCGGACCATTTGATTCGTCTTTTCCAAAAAGAAGGGAAACAGGAGAAATAGCCACACGCCGGTTTACAATAGGAATTCCAAATCGAAGCGATACCTCTTCAACAACATCATGAAGGGATTGAGCAAAGGTACGAATTTTATGAACTACATTTCGACAGGTATCAAAGATGTCTTTTCCTCGACAATCTAAAATATTCATTCCTAAAGTAACTGTTCGAACATCAAGGTTTTCAATTTCGAGCATCCGTATTGTTTCCAAAATTTCTGATCGATCATAGAGCACAATCATCCCTCCGATTACCTTATTCGGTTTAATAATCGTTATCCTTTTCTCCCTCAATCTCTACTTTAGATGCGGTGCATTGCTTGAAATACACTGGTATGCTGAAGAAAAATTTGGACACCGATTTCTTCACCTTTTTGAATGAGACGTTTTTTCAAATCGGCAAGAGAAACCGCACAATGACTGAGATCACCAATCAAAATCATTGTAAAATATTCATTCAATATTTTCTGAGTAATGTCTTCGATATTTACTTGATTTTCAGCCAATAAAGTAGTTACTGCCGCTATAATACCCATTCGATCTTTACCAACAACAGTAATAACCACTTTATCCTGTTGCTCTGTTGGTTGTTCTTCAACAAAATTCGAAGGAGTGATATCATTGATATTCATCAAACGACACCTCATTTCTTTTTATTTTGTCCGCATAAAGATGAGCAATCCGCGTCGGTGTGGGAATTCGATATTTGTCACTAACCTTTAATGTCCATTCGATGGAGCTGAGTAAATCAATCCGATGTCCAGGAGATACAAAAACTGGCTTTACATCTTTCTTCCTCCGAAGAGCAGCACCAATGATCTGATCATGGTAAAAAATCCAGGTATATTCACCCTTATCCGAGGGGGGTTCTTCATACTGACCAACTAATACACTTTTCGCAACTCCAATTGAAACAATATTATAAAGAATTCCCACATGACTCGCTAACCCCATTCCCCGAGGATGGGCAATTCCCTGACCATCGAAGAAGAAAATTTGTGGTAGACTTTTTAACTTTTGTAGACAAGCAGCGACTACTGGACCTTCACGAAAAGAGAGAAAACCTGGGATATAGGGAAATTGAGTTTTTTTTATCGAATGAACAACTTCAATGATCTGAAGTTCAGGATAAGAAAAAGCAACAACAACTGCACAAGCAAGGTTTTTCCCCAGATAAGAAACATCTATCCCTGCTAAGCAGTGTATCTCTTGGGAATCGAAAGGAAAAGAAAAGGAAATATATTGGGAGAGATCTTTCTGAATCCGAACTGCATCCTGAATATTAACATTAAATGGAAAAAAATATAAGGGTTGTATCATTTTTTTGAAGTTTAAAAAAGGAACTGTTTCCAGTAAAAACCGCTTGGATTAAACTCATAATTCCTATTATATTAAAAAAACATCAAAATTCTATCGAAATCACTAAATAGAAGTCAAATAAGAGGAAACTGGAAGAAAACGAACATTTTGTATTCAGCTCGTTAGTGGGTTTTTTAAGAAAACGAATCTATTTTTTATATCAACTCAAGCTCGATCGTTTTGGTAAGAATATCGACATAATTAAAAGAAATCCGCTGGCAACAACCATCAACATCCATTTTTAGTGTGAAAAAGAAAGGATAAGCAGTCTCAATAACTCCTTGTTTTATAACCGTTTTTTTGCGACCTTTATTGACTTCGATCCGGACTTCTTTGCCCTTTTTTTCCAAAACCCAAGCTTTTATTTGGTCAACGCTCTGGACTGACAAAATTATCTCATTCTCCATAATTTTAGTTCATTATAATACTAATCCAAAAAAAAATCAATGAATATGAATTTTATGAGTTCAGAATCACACTTCTTTTTCCTTTGATTTATTCAGAACCTCCGACAGTTTTAACCATTCTAAATTGGTTAAATCTTCTGGTCTTTTTGTTATCGAAATACCAGTTATTTGGATAATTTCCGGATCAATAAAAGGTCGTAAAAGGTTGGAAATTTTTTTCCTTTTTTGTTGAAAAAAAACTTGAGCCAAGTTTGCAACTCTATTAATCGTTGCCACATTTGGTGAACATGATCTGGGTAAACATTTTAAAATGACTGAGTCAACCCGGGGCATAGGTCGAAAACTGCCCCGGGATACCTCGAATCGTTGCTTTACTTGATACCGCATTTGAAAAACAACTGACAAAGGAACTCTTCTCTTCTCACCAGGTTGGGCTATTATTTTTTGGTAAAATTCTTTTTGGACCATTAAAACCAACATTTCGAAAGGGATAGGAATTTGGACTAATTTAAACAATATTGGAGTTGAAACGTGATAAGGAATATTGGATACAACTTTGAAAGAAGAGTTGGAAAAATGGGTTAAAATTTGAAAAAGGTCAACTTTTAAAAAATCTTGATTGAAAAAGTGAATATTCGATTGCAAAGACAACTCTTTCCGTGTTCTTTGGTAAAGAATTGGGTCAACTTCAAAAGCGAACACTTCACCACTATAAAGGGCTAATTGCCTAGTGAGATTCCCTCTTCCCGCACCAATCTCAACCACACAATCACCTTGAGTGAGATCGGAGAAATCAATTATTTTCTCCAACACACCGGTATTCATTAAAAAATTTTGACTGAGTTTTACTGTTTCATGCATTCGTTTTTAGGTCTTTGTCAGAATCTACCCTTTTACCGTTGTTGAGTTCCCTTCAAGAGTAGAAAGATGATCAGGGAAAAAATAATCACATTTATCAACCGGTACGGTTCTCTCTTTTTGTTCTCCTAATAGGCACCTATAAATGCCAACTTTTTTCTTTTCAGGATCACAGTACCGACAAACCTGACAAAGACCCTCAGGATTGTACAATGTACATCCCCCCTTCAAATTTTTTTTATTTTTAAAAAAAGAAATAACCTCCTTTAGATATTGCCAGCCTCGATTAGGTAATGAACCATTCCACTTTTCCAACTTCAATATTTACCTTTTTTAAAGAAAAACCAAACTGCTTTTCTATTACCGAGTAGATTTTATTTTGAACATCGCTGGCAACTTTCCAAAAAATACAATTCGGATCGAGTGATATGACCACACTGACTTCTAAGCTTCGATGCTGAACATCGATCTTATCATTAATTTGAAAAAATTGTCCATTTTCGGAAAACTTAATTGAGTGAAGAAGGCTCTCAAAAGTATCTATTACACCGGGTACTTGAACAACTTCCCTGGCAATCACTTCACTGAGCGCATGAACACTTACCCGAATCTGCCCATCAGTATTTTCAACCGTAAGGGTCATTCTTTCCCTCCTATTATGAAGTTCTTCTGATTAAAAAATTATCATTCCCTGAAATTTTTACTTATCCTGACCCAAATATTTTTGAAGATCTTCAGGCTTTAAAGTTTCTAAAAATTTACGGAAATCTTCAATTTCTTTATCGTCAATATCACCCATTGCTACCGTGGTTGATCTCATCACTTCCTCTGATATAAAAATCGGTGCACCAGTCTTCAGAGCCAGAGCTATACCATCACTTGGACGAGAATCAACAGTAAATTCTTGTTCATTCATTCTTAGATATAACAAAGCGTAAAAAGTGTTATCAATAATATTGGTGATAACCACTTTATCTAATTTGGTATCAAGTTTTTGAAGAATGGAAGATATGAGGTCATGGGTAAGTGGTCGTGGGGTATCTATCTCTTGAAGTCCAAGCAGAATGGCTTGGGCTTCAAACAAACCTATCCATATAGGAAGGCTTCTTTTCTCTTCCTCATCAATTAAAACCACGACGGCCATTGAGTTTTTTTGATCAAACATGAGTCCTTGGACTTTCATTTTAATCATAAGCAACATCCCTAATTCAAATATCTTTTCATTTATTATAACTCATTTCGACTTTTTCCGTTCCCTATTCTGAAAAAGTTTGAATTCATCGTTTAGTTTTCATGGCTTAGTTTTTCCTTAAAGTTTAACTTATTTTTGAACCTCCTTTTAAAATAAAAGAATAAAATAGATGGACTTCCCCCTCACCTACACCTTTCCCTCCAGGGGCGAGAGAATATTGGCAAAAGACGCCAAGGGGAGGAGGGGGAGAAAAAAATAAAGAATAAAAAGAATTAAAGGATAAAAGAAAAAATTACAAGATGAGATCCTCACGCCCTCGAAAAGCGAGGGCTCAGGATGACGCCTTTTTTAAAAATTTTTTGTAGGGGCTTGATTTATCATGCCCATGGATTTTCAGGATAGACCGTCATGCTGCTTTCGCAGCACCAGATGAGGATGAAAACTCAAGTGGTCTATCCTCTCAGTTTTTGTCTTTTACAATTTTTTTCATCTTACGCCGTAGGCTGTAATCCTGTTGTTGTTTACAGGATAGACAGTTATGCTGCTTTCG
>JAAYUP010000328.1 GCA_012517635.1 Candidatus Atribacter alterifermentans | reverse complement strand
GGCAACATGAGCGAAACCTCGACCAGCTGGGTATCATGGTGCCTGTCACCTAAGTTATTAAGTTATTTCAAGCGATGTGGGCACAAACCAGATTGCAGAAAAAGTGACTTCGAAAAAATCAACCCTATGAGTTGAAATTTGTTATTTTTTTCTCGCTATTTGGATTTCGCTTTCGATATATAGGTGACCGAAAGGAAGGATGTGGACCGATATAAGGATCTACCGAAGGGAAGAAAAGTCATCATAACTTAAAACTAAAAATAAATAAAAAGGACTATATTATTGAAAAAACTTGAGTAATTAATGTTATAAAGTTTTAATTCTCTAAAATATCTTCATCTTCAGTCCAAGATTCTAATGTTAAAACTTCAGTGGTATTTTGGGTTGGGGGAAGATTTTGACTATATAAAGGATTAAAATATATTTCAGCATTATTCCCAATAATTGGAATGGATTTGGCGAAAAGTCCTCCCTTGATAGTTGCATTATTGCTTACGGTTAAAGTGCTATAGGGTATTAGAATGGCACCAGTTGTTATTGAATTATTTGTAAGCTGCGAATTTGTGGTTTCACTAAGAGCCACTAAAGATATTGAGGTTGGCATGGAATTATTTTTAATGATCAAATGTTCTTCAGTTATGATTGTACCTGTTCCTGTTACGATTGCGTTATTTTCAATCTGAACATAACCAGTAACATAAATTACTGAACCATCACTTATTTCTAATGTAGAATTATTGTCCAAGATTAAGTTTCCATTTATAAAAGTATTTTTTAAGGTTTCCTCTTGATCAATTCCTAAATAATAACCATCATTATAAGAAATCCCTTCAGAGTAAGCTTGTGTTTTCCAAATATTTTTAATTTCTTCATCTATTATTGGAAAATTAGGTGCTGGAATTTGATAACTTGAAGGATAAGATGTATCAGATATTTTCGCTATTGTTCCTGTAATTATTGAATTATTTGTTTGAGATAATCCGGTTGTTCCTTCTTTTGTGTATACATTAAAAACCTTTGATTTATTTGATAAATAAACAGATTTATTATTATCTACTCCGTATCCTATAGTATCTTTTTTTACCTCAGCGTTATTATTTATATCAACGAAACTAGTGGTAGAAATAACATTTCCGGATACTAAAACTCCATTATTTAATTTAATTGTATTAGATGCTATAACATCACCTGAAATTACTGCTTTATTATCAATCACAACTTTACCGTTATTAGAGATAACTGAACCTGGAATATTACCTCTGATTGTGATATCACCATTACTATAAACATTAGCTGGACCGCTTGAGCCTGAATCTGGGTCTAAATATATAAAAACTTTATCCGACTCAATGCCATTATATGAAGCAATGGCATACTCTAATCCTAGCCCATAAAAGGTTACTAAATCAACTTTAATCCTACAATTTATTATCTTTGTAGAGATTGGTGGTTCATTTTTTGAGTTTATTAATGTACCAGTAGACGTAATGTCAATTTTTACTTCTTGGGGAACACCATTAGAATAAATTATAGAATTAGGATCGACTATGCCCTCTACAGAATATGTTCCAGTTTTATTATTTTCGAGGCTTAATGGAAAAGTTTTACTACCATCAAATAATGATACTAAGGGGGGTGATGGGGTTGGAGTTGGATTACTTGGATCATGGGAAAAAAGATTAATGGATTTTAAAACTTTATTGATTAAAAAAGGATTTGAAATGACCTCTTCAATCCCCGCTTCAGCAATATAATGAGCTTGGATTTTATTTGATGTACTATGAACTTTTTTATTACCTGATATAACTAAAGTTGAACCGACGCCAATTATAAGAGTAATAATTGCAATAAGTGAAACTACCGTTATTAAAATGGTACCTTTATCATCTTTAAAACTATTCATTATTTTCACTCAAATAAGTGAATTTAATATTTAATTCATTCATCAGGGGAAGGTGGATTCCTTCTAACTATAGAAGTTGTGTAGTTATCGTTTGATGTTGATAAAGAAATTGATATTTTGCGATTATTTCCTGGATCATAAATAATACTTGAATTTGTAATACCGTTAACTATTTTTATATTATTTTTTTCAATACTATCAGCCAAAAATGTATATGTAATGGGTTGATCAAGCTGGTTAACAATATAAATTTCATTTGAATTATTAAATCTAACATATTGAGCAGTTCTAAAGTCTTTAGAAATAGCTTGAAAGAAGTTATTAATACTATCAGACAAAACTTGATCGGTTATCTGTGAACGGCTTTTTTTATTCATAAATCCAAAAAATTGGTATAATGCAGTCATAAGCATAACTGTTATGACTATAACTATAACCACTTCAAGAAGCATAAATCCGTCTTCGCTGTTTTTTCCTTTTTTAGTGGCTTCTTTTTTTTTCGAAAAAAAACTATTTATTAGCAGCAATACTCAACAGCCTCCCACATCCTTATCATTGGTAATTAAGGAAATTTTAATTGTAAAGGTATTAAAGCATAGGATCATTTAAGAAAATTTCCTAAACCATTTTTAAAAATGTAAGTAGCTATAGAATATTCTCGTTCACTGTTTTGTTCTCTTGTAATTTCTTTCCATTTAATGACTATTTTAGCTAAAATTTTATTGACTATTAATGGATTCGATAGGTTTCTTTCTAAAACCTCAAAATAAACATAAGAAAGATTTTTTGAATCTGGTAAAGAATTTAAAGATGCAGGTGGAGAATCATCATATAATTCAGTCATTGGATTCGTTTCGTCAAAAATATCTTTAAAATCGATGTTTTTCGTATCATCATATTTAAGAAATTCTTGTAAACTGTCATAATTATTAATACTAACTTTTTTTATATGTTCCATCACATCTGAAGCTAAATTACTTGCTAATAATAAATTTTCATTGGTTGTTTTGGTAAGGCTGGTTCTTAAAAAAAGCGAAGAGAGGGCAATGAGTGCAAATCCAGCCAATGCTATAACAACAATAACTTCAATCATTGAAAATCCATTGTTGTTGAATTTTATTTTCTTATTTTCTATTTTAGAAATGAATACCAATACAATGTCACCCTCTCATAAATAAAAAATAAAATTTAATTTCAATGATTGTTAATAGACCTCTCCTTTTATGATTCCATTTATTTCGAATGAATTTCCACTCAAATTATAAACATTTCCTTCAACGATTCCGTTTAAGATTAATACTGCACCTTCTTGAAGTGTTAGATTTCCAGTGATAATCCCATCAAGCTGAAATGTAATACCTGGTGCGACTGTGACATTTCCTTGAATGATGCTCAACAATTGAGTATCAATAGAAATAGTTTGATCACCTTTTAGAATGTCTTCTACAACTACTGTTTCTGCAAAGCTGACGCTACCGAGTATTAAAATCATAGACACGATTAATAAAAGAGACATCATGTTTTTTTTCATTTTTTCCAACCTCCTATTGAACTAAAATTTGTCGTTTTAAATTAATTTTAGAAATTTTATTATAATTCTAAATTGAATACTACTCCACACATTTTACATCGGCAATTTTTTAAAAAGTATTAACCTTTTTCGTAAAAATCGTAAATAATGAAGAGTAAAATACGAGTCGTAAAAGAGTAGGAGTAGAAGTTATGGTGCCTGTCACCTAAGTTATTCGAAAATTGAATCGTCAAAACCGTAAGCCTGAAACTAAATCTAAACCCGAGTTTAACTGGTATCTTGTTTTTTCTTCTGGAAGCCTATAAAGTAGAAAAAAATAAAAAATAGAAATGATTGGGGAAACGACACAACTCTGCAAGAAAAAATTATATAAATACGTCATCCTGAGCGATACTTTTCCGCGTGAGGACCTCATCTTTTGAGGTTCTCTCTTCATAAATGCTTCAAAGGATGAGATTCTCACGTCGCACGCTTGGATTGTTTTTCCAAGCGTGCATTGGTATTGTAACTTTTTATTTTCTACGCCGTAGGTTATTCCTTCTCGCAATGGCGAGAATTAGAGTAGCTTGTTAAAGCAAACAACATTAAAATACTTTTAAAAACGTAGGGAGCGTAATTTATTGCACCTGTTCTTTTAATGAATCGACCTACCAAGGCGTGCTGAATCTTGGGTTTTTTTCCTCATCTGGTACCGCAAAAGCGGTATGAAAATCTATACAATAAATACAGTGATCAGTGAAAGGTGAGCTGGAAGGATTTTAAGATAATGGAATTTGGGTGTTTCATTTTATCAATCCATCCTTGGATTGATAAGTCAAACTTTTTAAAATATATTATAAAATAAAGAAGTGCAATGAGTGAATAGATTTAAAGGATGATTTTTTAATCAGCGAGTTGTATGGTAAAAAGCTTTTAGTTTTATTAGAATGGAGGTGGAAAAAGTCTTCAGCTATGGAAACAATGTTTTTGTTTTATTAAAAAATTTTTATAGTGGGGATATTTATTTGTGACAAAAACTGCCAAGAATTTAACCCAAGAAGAATTAAAGAAATTTAAAGATAGTTATCGGCAAAGAAAAATTCAACAAGACCTGAATTTAAATAAGAGATTTGATGAAGCCTGGAGAGTTGCACGGAAAGCAGCCCAAGTTCTTTATAAAAATTATCAAGCAACAAAAGTTCAAGTCTTTGGATCTCTCCTTGATCGATCCCGATTTCATCATTGGTCGGATATCGACCTCGTGGTATGGGGAATACCGGATGATATTTATTTACGAGCTTACGGAGCAATGATTGATTTTCATCCTCATTTTAAAATTGACCTTATAAATCCTGATGATTGCTCACCTTTACTTCGAGAAGTTATTCAAAAGGAAGGTGTAGAAATTAAATGAATTCATATTTGGTTGTGGCGAGCAGGATTCAGTGCGAATTAGAGGAAATTAAAAGAATTACAGAGAGAATACAACTTGGCTGGGAAAAGGCTCAAAAAACTTCGGATGATTTGTATATTGATAGCGTGGCATTGAACCTCCATGATTTTTATAATGGATTGGAAAGATTGTTCGAATTCATTGCAGAAAATATTGATGGAATGAAGCTCTCCGGAAACCGTTGGCATCAAGAACTCCTTAGACAAATGACATTCGAATTAAATGGGATAAGACCAGCAGTTATCACTCATGAGCTATCAGAAAAGTTAGATGAATATCGATCATTCCGTCATCTGGTAAGAAATGTTTATGCACATCAATTTAAACCGGAACGAATGAAACATCTTATTGAAAATATTTCGATAGTTTTTAAAGAGTGTGAAAGGCAATTAGGCGAATTTTGTCAATATTTAAGTAGTTTAGAATCTTGATGAATTAGCTTATGTTTAAGCGTGATAATTCCGTCTATCTGATAAATCCAGTGAGTTTTTTTACTCAGTCATTCTAAGGCTTCGTTTTTTGAAGCCGTAAGGATCTCATCTTGCATATTGTGGAATTGGGGAATCGTGGAACTGTGGAATTGGAAACGATGAGATTCTCACGTCGCACAATACGCTCCTCAGAACGACAAAATGGGTAAATGAGATTGCCACGTCGTCCAACCAAAGAGCGGTTGATCTCCTCGCTATCAGACTGTGTCAAAATCCCTTTCATACACCAAGAATAGCTTGAAAGTGGAGGACACAGTACATTTATTTTCAGTTTTTGGTTATATATTCCCAATACTACCGTAAAATATGAGCATAAGTGGGGGTAAATAATTTACAGAATAATTGTGACACAGTCTGAATAACGGAACAGTAAAAAACTCAAATCCCCTTCACCCTCTTTTCTAAAGGGGGAGATTGATTTCTGAATGAGTATTTTCATCCTCATTTGGTGCTGCAAAACAGCATGGATGTCTATCCTATCTTGAAAACCTACGGGCATGATAAATCAAGCCCTCACAAAAGAATGTAAAAATTGGAGGAGCGACAGGCAATGCTATTTACTCCCACCAGTAAAAACCTTCCCAACCATAATGAATGAGGAGTTCGCGGGCTTCTTTTTCACTCTCGCAATTAACCGAAATCAGCAAGCCTTCAGGTTTTAACGAATCGATTACCAGGGTTACCTCGTCAGGATTACAATAGACAATGATAGCTTTTCCTTTGGCTTGAATTTTTTTATAGAGAGGGATCCACTTAGCGACGCCTGCTGCGCTTTCACTCGCACCAGCAACCCATTGAATAGCATTCAGTTTAGGAATATCTAAAATCATGTCTAGGTGGTGGAGGGCATCTTTTCCATCTAAATGATAGATCGAGTAGTCTAAATAATTAATTTCGTTGACCAGTTCTTCCAGAAAGAATTCCCGATACATATCGGTCGAAATCATCAGAGAGAGGTCATTTTCTACCGGGTAAAATTTCCCAGGTGCCCAGAGATTGATCCAAGCCGTTGTTCCCTCTTGCTGATCTTTGATCAAGTTATAATACGTTTCTTCATAGACTTGAACCCAGACTTTCCAAAGGAGTTCCATTGCTTTTTTAACTCCTTGGGGATTTTCTACTAAGTCGAGGCATAGATTTTGAGGGCTCCCACGCAGCACTGCCAGTGAATCCATGCTAGGGTGGATGTCGGTTGCTCCAACTAAGAATTCTCCTTGAGAAAGCTGGGCAGCGTAGCGAACAAATTCGCAGGTTTTTTGCCAGTAAGGATTATTTTCATTAATCCGCAGTTGGGATAGATCAGAGTAATCGGTTAAAACTGGGTTCCCCCACTTTGCCCAGGAAACTGAAATAACATCTTCTTTGATAAATGATGGTCCGGTAGCAACTGGAGGAAAGAATTCGGAAAATTCCATTTCTGCCCCAAGATAGGCAGAAAAGACATCGGTTCCAAAGTTGGGGAAATAACAGGGAAAGGCTAAACCTCCGTAAAAAGTGGCTCGGAGGATCTCCCTGGCATTTTTAATGATCTTCTCGGTATCAAATTTTTCTTTTTCATGGATCCATAAATATTTTCCAAAGAGAGCTTCTTGTGATCGAGGATCGTTCTTGGGGGCTGATACCCAAAGAGGAATTCGGTCAAGAAAATCGTTGTTCCACCAGTGAAGATAATATTTTTTTATAGTTTCCCATAAGTCTTGTTTCATTATCCATATCCTCCTTGGTTAGCTAATATTTTACCGCTCCGGCGGTTAATCCCCGAACCAGGTATCTTTGGGTAACAAAAGTAATGATAATGGATGGAATCATTAAAATGGTAGCCATTGCAGTTAAACCTTGCCAGTCGACTTGAACAAACCCAATGAATTCTGAAATCACCACCGGTAAGGTTTTGGTGGAAGCTCGAGTGAGAACGAGGGCAAAGAGAAATTCGTTCCAGGACCAAACAAAAGAGAGAATCGCCGCTGCTGCCAAACCAGGGGCTACGCTGGGCAGCATAATTCGATTGAAGAGTTGCCAACGGCTGCAACCATCAATCAAAGCGGCATCGTCGAGATCTCTGGGAATTTGGCGGAAAAAGCCAGCCAGCATAAAAACAATAAAGGGTAATCCATAGGTAGCATGAGCAAATACCAAAACCTGACGAGTGTCGACCAAACCCAAACGGGAGGCGAATAAAAAGAAGGAAGGAAGGAGAGCAATAGGCGGAAACATTCGAGCTGAGATGATTGCTAACGATATCCAATTATAGCCAGCAAAGCGCCAGCGGGTGAGAGCATAGGCGGCGAGTGCGCCGAAGTACATGATAATGAGCGTGACGCTACCGGCAACAATGAAACTATTCAGAAGATAACGACTGAAATCTTGGAGCTGAAAAATACGTTGATAGTTTTCCCAAGTAACATGAAAGAGAAGAACCGGTTTTTCAGTATATACATCAACCCTTTGTTTGAGAGAAGTTGATGCGATCCAAAAGATCGGAAAAATGAAGAAAAAAATGATGCATATCAAGAGGAAATAAAAAACCATCCAGAAAAGAACTTTTTTATAGGTAACTGGATGTTTCATTGAATTGATTTCCTTTCATTTTTGAAATTATAAAAATAGCTCTTTTTTACGGTATTTACTTTGCTTGTTCTTGTAATTGTAACTGGAGGGTTTTGATGAAATACCATGATAAGGAAAGCACGACCAACAGAAGAAAAATAGCGATAACCGAACCTTGCCCCATGTTGAAATGGCGAAATGTCCGCTCATAACTCAAAAAGCCAATAGTTTCAGTTCGACCGCCCGGTCCCCCGCTGGTCATGACATAGATAAAATCAAATACTCGGAACGTGTCCATAAGACGGATAACCAGGATGAGAAGAAAATTTGGTGCCAGAAGTGGCAGAATGACTTTAGAGAATATTTGCCATCCTGATCCTCCATCAATTCGAGCTGCTTCAATAGGCTCCTGAGGAAGAGCTTGCAAACTGGTATACATTACCAAAAAAACAAAAGGAGTGTACAACCAAATATCGGTTACAATAATAGCTGGAAGAGCGAGTCGGGGATCAGCGAGCCACGCTTGTTTGGGAATACCAAGTAAACCAATAAAGTAGTTTACTGCCCCCCACTCACCATCAAACAAAAATTTCCAAGATAGTGCGGCAGCAACTGGGGAAATCATCATGGGAAGTAAGATGAGCGATATAAAAATGCTTTTACCAGGAAAATCTCGACTCATGAGAACGGCGATTCCTAACCCAAATAATATGGTTAAGCTGGTAGAAACCACCATAAAAACAATGGTATTGTTAAAAGATTGCCAAAATAAAGAATCAGTAAAGATATCAATATAATTTTTCAGACCAACCCAGCGGATGGGTTGTTGGGGCTTATTCCAAAAGTACCGCAGGAAGGAAAGGGTTATTGTGCTGCATAAGGGAAAATACACAAGTATTGCCAATCCAGCTAAAACCGGCGTTAACATCAAGAAAGGAGTTATTTTTTCACTATATTGAAAGCTACCATTTTTATTCTTTTTTATCTGAGATAGGACAGGTTTATACGTATTAAACCGCATTGTTGAATATGTCCTTTCTGCGCATCAGGTTTCATTTGATTCAGATCATCGATAAAATAAAAAACGAGATGGAGTATTTGAAACTCCATCTCGAAAATGACCGTTTTTAGTCGTAATACCCACCGTCTTCTAAAATTTTACGAACTTGCACAGCTGCCTCATCCAGAGCCGACTTTGCGTCTGCTTGTCCAGTAACTACCTTGGAAATAGCCAGACCCCAAACATCAATAATTGGAGTAATTTCTGGTATACCAGGTCTTTCTTTGGTGTGTTCGAAACTTAAATTGACCGCTTCCTGCCAAGGAATTTTGTTTTTCAAATCTTCTACCGTCGACAAACGACAAACCGCGACACCAGAGGGAACCAAAATATTATCGGTGTTTTCTTTGCTATTGTAAAAAGCCAACCACATGTAAGCCCATTCTTTGTTTTTGGAAAACTTGGAAATTGTTCCACCCCAGGATCCTAATCTTGGAAATCGAAGTTCTTTTTTCGGGAGAGGGGCATAACCAACCTTCCCCACCACCTTAGATTGACTCGGGTCTTCCATGGCAGCGCCAAGATAGGGCCACATCTGAAGCATTGCTAATCTTCCTTGTTGGAAGGCTGCTCCGGCTTCTTCGTTTCCCCAATTAGGTGAGTCAGGAGGAGAGAACCGTTTCACGGCATCAACGTATGCTTCCAATGATGCCACTCCCTTTTCATCGTTAAAAATGGGATTCCAATCCTCATCAAAATAATCGCCTCCCCATGACCAGAGCCAGGTGCTCCAGGTACTGGAAGCGTACTCACCTTGTTTTGGAGTGGTTCCAAAACCCCAGATATCAGGATATTTGGGATTATTGGTGAATACTTCAGCGATTTCAAATAATTCGTCATAGGTTTCAGGCGGTTTCAGCCCTTCAGCTTCGAATAAATCCTTTCGATAGAAAAGGATTTGAGTTGTACCATGATGGGGGATCCAATATATTTTTCCATCCTGGGAAACCAAATTCACAACACTGGCAGGATAATCTTCGATATCAAACTTCGGTAAGTTGGGGTTATCCCAAAATTGGTTCAGTGGTTCAATGTAGTCAGCATAAATAAACTCAAGTGACCATAAGCCGGGGATAAAGATAATATCATAGGTTCCGGTTCGTGCTGTTAAATCGGCGATGATTTTTTCATGAAGGTTGGACCAGGGGATGGCGTTGACCTCAACTTTGATTCCGAATTTTTCTTCAAATAATTTGCTTACTTCAATGGCAGCTTTTTGCTCCACTGGTTCATAAAGAACAACCGTGAGTTTTTCAGGTTTAGGTGCGGATGGGACTTTACTAAAATCGGGTTCAGCAGCAAAGAGTAGGCTTGTTCCGAGCGAAAGACAAACAATAACACTTAGTAAAAAAAACCAAAAAAACTTTTTCATTTTTTCCCTCCTATTGTTTTGATAAATATAGTATATATTTATCCTTTCTCATTTTCAATGATTTAAAGAATAATAGATGTTTAAGCTATATTTGTGGCAACTGATAAGGGTGAAAAGACCGAGAGGGAAGAGAGCCCGAGAGGGTAATAGGAATTTGGGAAATTTGTAAAATTAAACCCAAAAAAAGGGAGCTATCCTGAAAATACAATATTTTATCCATCCGACCAACCTCGTCATTCCGCGATATCCCTGCGGTGGAGGGGAATTGTTTAGTCGTCATTGCGAGGAACGAAGTGACGTGGCAATCTCTTAAGAATAATTTTTATTCTTTCTTCTCCCTTTTCTAAAGGGGGACATTGATTCCTGAATATGTATTTCATCCTTATCTAGTGCTGCGAAGCAGCATGGTAGTCTATTTTGATTAAGGTGATTCCATATTAATTTATTGGACTCTATAAATATAAAATTGTATAATAATTTTAAAGGTAGTATTGGTTAGAAATATTATCAAAAATTAAAAGGAGGTGATAGCTATCGATTGGTAAGAGAGGAGGGATGTTGTATTTAAAAGCATTTACTACTAAACACAATATGAGGAGGGTCCTAAAATGCGTAAGATTATGTTATTACTAATTGTGGTGTTTGTCCTCTTGGGAACTACCTTTTGTTATGCTGCCGATGTCGAACCCTATGATGTAGCTTTTATTGTCAAGGCAACTGACTCTGATTTCTGGCAATATACCATTGTTGGTGCAAAAAATGCGGAATTTGACCTTAAAGGTTTGGTTAAAGTAACCGTCTATGGTCCGCCGTCGGAAGCTGATATTGATGAGCAAGTAGCTATCTTGGAGAATGTTGTCAACACTAAACCGGATGCCATTGTTATTGCATCAACCAGTTCAGAAGCTACCTCTTTGGTTCTTGATAATGCATACAAACAGGGTATAAAAATCATCTTGATTGACAATTTTGTTTACGACACAGGAATTCACTCTTTCTTAGCAACCAACAACAAAGTAGGAGGAGCCCTGGCTGCTGATAACTTGGTTGAATCTCTCAAAGCGGCTGGAAAGCCTCTAGAAGGGAAAATTAGCCTCATCAGTGCCATGGCTGGAGTTCAGGTTCTGGTTGATAGGGATGATGGGTTTATTACCAGGCTTAAAGAGATAGCCCCAGGGCTTGAAGTTCTTCCTACCCGATATGTAGATAACGATATTGCTGTCGCTGCCAATGCTGCCGAGGACCTTTTAACCGCAAATCCTGATTTACTAGGTTTCTTTGCCGATAACAACCATACTGGTGATGGTGTTGCGAGGGTTATTGAGGAACGGAGCCTGCAAGATAGTATTGTTGCTGTTGCCTATGACTCTGATCCCCAGGAAATTGATGCCTTGCGGAGTGGAGCTTTGAAAGCCCTCATTGTTCAGGATCCACACGGCATGGGATATAAGGGTGTCATGTTCGCATTTATGGCAATAAATGGTGAACCTCTGCCACAATATTATGATACTGGAGTTTATGTAATCACCAAGGAAAACCTTGATGATTCTATGTGGATTCTTGATCCTTTCTCCAGAAAAAAATACTAATAAGTTAAATGAAATAGCAGGTGGTTATTGCCACCTGCTATTTCATTTCTATCTTAATTAATGTCAAAAATAGAGGAGCGTTTTAAGAGAGGTATCTATAGCTCTCGTAAACCCGCAGCTTTTTGGAATTCGGCTTTATATTGTTGAGATTCAAATGACAATTAATTTTCCTTTTTGACTGGTATAAAAAGGAAGGGTTTGTTATTTAACCATTCAAAATGAACTGTTCTGAAAAAGCTGCAGTAAACACTTTCAAATCAAAGGAGAGGTCTTATGTCCTTCGGAAATGAGGTTTTAAGACTTGAGAGTATTTGTAAGTCTTTTCCTGCAGTGAAAGCTTTGGATCAGGTAAATCTATCAGTGAAAGCAGGTGAGGTTCGAGGGCTGGTAGGAGAAAATGGGGCAGGAAAATCAACCCTCATTAAGATTATTACTGGCGCTTATACTAAAGACTCCGGAAAGATGATATTTGAAGACAAAGAAGTCTCAAGGAATTCACCAATTATTTCAAAAGAATTAGGAATATACGCAGTTTACCAGGATGTAATGGTTGCTCAAGATCTAAGTGTAGCTGAGAATTTTTTTCTGGGAAATCAGCCAAAAAAAGGACCATTTATTGACTGGGGAAAAATGCATAGGGAATCCAAGAAATTCCTTGAAGAGATAGAAGTTGATATAGATGTAAAAAGAAGCATAAAAGAATTAAGTGCTGCTGAGGGGAAAATGATTACCATTGCTAAAGCCCTTTGGCAAAACCCAAAACTGGTCATATTTGATGAACCGACCGCAGTTCTTACTCGAAATGAAACCAAAATTTTGTTTCGAATTATTAAAAATCTAAGGGAAAAAGGCTCGGCCATTATTTATATTTCCCACAACCTTGAAGAGGTTTTTGATACCTGTGATACCGTAACCGTGCTCAAAGACGGGGCAGTGGTGGGAACATATACTACTGAAGAATTGGGGAGCGTAGAAAAACTTATTCCTTTGATGGTGGGCAGAACCATCGAAGAAATGTATTATAAAAAGGAAGTAACAATTGGCCAGGAACTCCTTCGGGTTGAAAACCTTTCGGGAAGCAGATTTCAGAATATTAATATCAATGTTAAAGCCGGAGAGATTTTGGGAATATTTGGTTTAGTTGGAGCGGGAAGAACGGATATTGCCAGAGCAATCTTTGGAGCTGATAAATTTGACAAAGGAAAGATAATAGTCAACGGAAAGGAAATATCGATAAGAAAACCAAAAGATTCATTAAAAAGTGGAGTTGGTTATCTTCCTGAAGACCGAAGAAATCAGGGAACTTTTGCGCAGCAAGATATCGAATTTAATGTTAATGCTATAAACCTGGATAAGGTTATGAAAGCTGGAATACTGAATTACAAAAAGGCTTACGAACAAACCAAAGAATACGTTGATAAGCTCTCTATCAAAATTGGAAGTGTATATCAAAAGGTGTCTGACTTAAGTGGGGGAAACCAACAAAAAGTTGTTATAGCCAGGTGGTTATGTAGAAACCCTGATGTTCTTATTTTTGACGAACCAACAGCTGGAATTGATGTGGGAACGAAGGCGGAAATTTATAGGCTTTTCAATGAAATTCTCAATCAAGGGAAGGGAATTATTTTAATTTCATCGTATCTGCCGGAATTGATAGGATTATCGGACCGGATTCTGGTGATTTCTAATGGTATGGTTGCTGGTGAAGTGGAAAGGAAGGATTTCTCAGAGGAGCTTCTTCTAACCTTAGCAATGAAAAATATTGTTACGAAAGAAAAAATCAGGGAGGCAGTATAAGGTAATGAAAATCAATCAACGTAAAGCCTTCGCCGAAAGAAACCTTTTGATCATATTAGCTGTTATGGCAGTTTATCTTACCATAGCAACCAAAGGTAATTTTTCCTCGTGGGATAATATTACTAATTTGATTCGACAATCATCGATCAATGGAGTGGTTGCTATTGGTATGACCTTGATCATTATTACCGGAGGTATTGACCTTTCGGTTGGTTCCATTGTCGGCTTATCCGGAATGGTTTATGCGCTTTTAACTTCTAATCGGGGCGATATTCAAATGTCTTCATCCCTGGCAATTATACTTGCTCTAGGAGTTTCAGCGTTAATCGGTTTAGCGAACGGGGTAGCAGTGCATAACGGTAAAGTACCACCTTTTATTGCCACCTTGGGAATGATGACTTTGGTGAGAGGGATTGTCATGTATTCATCCAGCGGTAGGATGATTTCCGGTCTCCCGATGGGATTTAGAGAATTTTCAGTTGCAACCATGCTGGGTATTCCAGCCCTTGCCTGGACCTGGATTTTTTTAGCTATTTTTATGGCTTTTGTTTTAAAATACACTATGTATGGGAGAAATCTTTATGCTATAGGAAGTAATATTGAAGCTGCCAGGTTGTCAGGTATAAATATTGGTTCTAATTTATATAAATTTTATTTAACTGCTGCTCTTTTTAGCGGTATAGCTGGTTTAATGCTTGGGACCAGGATGGCGGCTGGCGTGCCAACCGGTGGACAGGGTTATGAACTTGATGCGATCGCTTCGGTGGTTATTGGCGGAGCAAGTCTCAGTGGAGGAGTGGGATCAATATTTGGAACTGCGCTGGGTGCCCTCATCATCCAAACTTTAAGGAATGGTGGTAATCTTTTAGGTGTTGATCCATTTATTATGCAGATCATTATTGGTGCGATCATTATCCTTGCCGTCTTCTTTGACCAGTATTTAAAAGGAAGAAAGACGGGATAGATTTTCATGCTGATTACCAACACCAGATGAGGACGAGAAAACCTATTTAAAACCCTCATTGCGAGGAACCCGACCGTTCTTTGGTTGGACGACGTGGTAATCTTATCCATTCAATCTGCCATTCTGAGGATCGTATTAGGGTTAGGCGACATAAGAATTCCATCTGACGCCACCAGCGTCATCCTGAAGCTTCGTATTCAGAAGCCATGAGGATCTCATCTTTTACATATGTTTCTGTATTAATATCTTATGATAACCAGAAAAAACCGAAAAGCACCCTCCCCACCGAAAGACGGCACCCCCTCCAAGGAGGTGAATTGTTGAATTCATTCCTCAATTGGGGGGATTCGGCGGCATCTAATAGGATCCTCACAGCACCGGAAAAGTGAGGATGAGGGTGAGGCCTGGATTCGACATGCCATGGCATATCGCTCCATTAATTAAAGAACGGGCATAATACTTTTCGCCTCAACGATTTAAAAATATTTTGTAGGGGCTTGATTTATCATGCCCGTGGTTTTGTGCATTCGGTTTTTTATAGGGATATTGTTATTTTAATTTTTTTTGAGAGTGATTGATATCTGGTTGATATCAATACCTTTGTTTCCGAGAAGAACTTCTTTCGCATTTCCTTGGTTCACGGCTATTTCAACAAAACCTGAACTGTCGGTATGGACTAAAATTTGTCCTTTTTTCAACATTCCGTATGCCTCAAAAAAAACCGCATCAAAAGATCGTCCATTCATAACAATACTTAAAGGATCTCCAGGTTGTAGTTCAAAATTATTCAGCAATTGTCCTGGAATATTGGTTTCTATGTTACCAAAACGGTCACAAAAAGCGATTTCACCGGTTATGGTATGATGATGAAGATTGGGTCGATTAACCGAGAGTGTTTGGAAGTTATTTATAATAGGTCCAAAATGTTCCAAAGGGATGCCCATAGAAATTCGGGCACTGACTGGAGCAAAAATATCCCTCCCGTGAAAAGTATAACTGGGACTGAGACGAAAAAAGGAAGAAGGATTTTGGAGAAGAACTGTCTTTTTCACTGGGTACTGTTCGAAGAGGAGAGTAAAAGTCCCATTATCCGGACCAACCAAAAACGAACCATTGATAAGCTCGACAGCGATGGGAAAGCGTTCAGTTCCAACTCCATAATCGACTACTGAACAAAAAATAGTTCCGGATGGAAAATCAGGAAAAGTACGCTGAAGAATATACATGGCTTCACGGATATTAAAAGGTTGAATATCGTGGGTGATGTCGATGATTTCAACTCCAGGGTTGATCTGCTTCATAACTGATTTTGCAATTCCTACATAATAACTAGCTGTACCCCAATCGGTTAGAAAGGCGATGAAATGCATTGTCAGCCTCCATAATTCCAATCATTTTTATAAAATTTTGTATGATTATTATATATTATCATCATCTGTTAAATTTAGTGAGAAGCGGTTTAAGAGTGAAATAATTTGAAATGTGAGGCTTTGAAAGTGTGAAAACCATGAAAAATGCGTCTTCTTTTGGATATAGGGAGAAGGAGCAAAAAGATTAAAGGGAGAAAGGACATAACTGCAAAAAGTGGTTGATGTTTATAGAAATAAAATAAGGATCAAAGCTGAAACTAATGTCATTGATCCTCCAAAAAGAAAAGTTGCCGAAGGGCCAAAAGTACTCCAGAGTAATCCCCCGATTAAAGAAGCCGGGAAGAGACCAATTC
Organism: Candidatus Atribacter alterifermentans; assembly: GCA_012517635.1. Taxonomy (GTDB): domain Bacteria; phylum Atribacterota; class Atribacteria; order Atribacterales; family Atribacteraceae; genus Atribacter; species Atribacter alterifermentans. The sequence continues at coordinate 1,912 of JAAYUP010000328.1, read as the reverse complement.
CCAGTAAGGTTGCGTGAAGACCGATTATAGTCGCTCTCCTTGAAGGAGGCGAAAGTTCAGCAATCAGGGCTTTGGCATTCCCCTCGGTCATACCAATGTAGAAACCATAGAGAATCATAGCCGGAATAATAAAAGAAGGAGTAAAACCAATCACATAATAAGTGATACTATAAAGGAGAAAGCCCACAGTTAATATCCACTTTCGGCCAATCTTATCGGAAAGCCATCCGGCTGGATAGGATATCACCATATATACGATATTATAGAGAAGATAGAGGAGTATGACTTGAGCAGCACTATAGCCTAAATCAGATTCGGTTGCTCTTAATAAAATAAACTGATCGGAGGAATTTCCCAAAGTAAACAAAAAGGTGGCCAATAAGAAAACTTTCAACTTATGATCCAGTTTAAGAAGTGAACTCCAAGAAAGTGGAAGATGAGTACTTTTTTTTCCACTTCCGGTTTCTATGGTTAAGAAGAGAACAACCACCCCGAGCGTTGCTGGTATCAGACTGAGAAGAATAATGGAGCGGAAGGTGGGAATGTAAAAAGCAGGATTCCCCGATTGCCGGGCAGATTCTTGAATGCGAAAGAGAAAGAAAAAGGTGATTAAGGTGCCGATTACAGCACCCATGGTATCCATGGTACGATGGAGACCAAAAGCTTTTCCCTGGTGATTTCCTTCTACTGATTCAGAAATCATAGCATCGCGAGGAGCAGTACGTATTCCTTTTCCGAAGCGATCAGAAAATCTTCCGGCAAATATAAAACTCCAACCGTTCGCAAAGTAGAAAAGAACTTTTCCTATGACGGAAAAAGAGTATCCGAAAATCGTTAAAGGTTTTCTTTTACCGATTCGGTCGGCAAAAGCTCCAGAAAAGACTTTGAGAATCGATGCCGTTGATTCGGCAATGCCTTCGATGATGCCGAGAATAGCCGGGCTGCCTCCTAAAGCTTTTAAATAAAGAGCGATGATTGGGTAGATCATTTCTGAACTGATATCGGTTAGGAGAGAGGTCAAACCGGTAATGAGAATGTTTTTTCTTTTATTTTTTTTGTCCATTTCAACATCACCATTGGTTTATAATATCTTTAAATGTAAAAAGGTCTTTTTAATGAAGGAGTTGAAATAATAGCTTTATTCAATTTGCCAATTTATCATTTAAACCGAATATGACAGCTATCATTCCCAAAGAAACCAGAAATTTAAAAAATTATAGACCATTTGGATTTGAGATAAAAAATGGAAAATAACCGGTTAGTTATTAAATCAGGTAGAGTTAATCGATTCATATATATTGCCATTTTGGTGGCTATGGGAAGTGTTCTGCATGGGTTAGAAGACTTAATCCCACTGCCCAATTTATTTATTCCTGGGGCGAAGTTAGGTTTTGCTAATATTGTTACCTTGATTGCTTTAGATTTATTAGGACAAAACGAAGCGTTACTGGTCACATTTTTGAGGGTTATTTTAGGAGGATTAATTTCGGGAAACTTCTTAAATATTGGATTTTTTCTTGCTTTAAGTGGGGGGTTATTTGCCTGGTTTGGAATGAAATTGATGAGCAAAGTTACTGAATCAATTCTCATCATCAGCATGTTCGGTGCCCTTTTTCATATTATCGGTCAAATTTTTGTTGCTTATTGGTATATACAAAGTACCCATATTTTTTGGTATTTGCTATTATTGCTTCCTTTTGCTATTTTTGCTGGTTTTTTCACTGGATATATTTCATCTCTTATTGTTCATTATATAAGAAATTCCTAGCCTTCGTTAAATAAAAAAAATTATAATTAGAAGATAAAATTACCGATCTAAAAAGGGCTAAATGAGGATATTCATTCTTTCGATGTTTTTCAAAGAAAAACAAAAAATGACTTGAATCAGAGTTCAGAAAAAAGTATAATTCAT
>JAAYUP010000327.1 GCA_012517635.1 Candidatus Atribacter alterifermentans | reverse complement strand
GCTGCCATGCAGCATGACCGTCTATCCTGGAAATACCATCTTATAAATTCCCCCATTGAGGGGGGTTAGGGGGGTGTGCCTTTCATCCGTCATCCTGAGCCCTCGTTTTTCGAAGCCGTGAGGATCTCATCTTTTTATATTTAATTTTGGAAAAGATTTAAAAGGATGGGATTCTCACGTCGTCCGGTAGAAGACACCTGACTCCTCAGAATGACAAACTGGGTGGCAGAGATTGCCAAGTCATCTAACCAAAAAACGATTAGATTCCTCGCAATGACGATTTTAGATATAGTTTTTATCTTCGTCTGACGTCAAATAATTATAAGAGCATATAAGTTAGAAAAATCTTAGGCAGTTAATTATTCTAATCATTACTATTTCTCCACGATGACCATGCTCCAAGGGAGGCGGTCTAACATTAGATTAGTAGGTGCTGATGATTCAGCACCGAGGAAAAGAGCTTTCGGGAAAGGACGATGATCGAAGTCAAAAGAAAGAGAAACCCAGCCCTTTCCTTTGGAAATCACCGGGAGAGACGAAAAATAATCACCTTGAATACGAACTGGGCGTTTTTTGTCAAAGAGCATATAACTTTCTCGAAAAACTTCCTCACCCCCACTGTATCCGATCAAGAAAAAACGATACCGAACCCGCAGCGGAATACCAGAGTCAAAATGTAGTTTAAGAACGATATTATTCTCTTTTCGAATAACCTCCATATGTTTAATATCCCCTCCTCCAACTAACTTGGGAAGAGAAAACTCACCTCTTTCGTCTAAAATTGTAGCTTTTCCATTTGGCGGTAAATAATAATCGGTATCGATAGCATAAACCTCATTGATTTTGACAAAAGCCAGAAGAGATTCTCTAATTTCTTTTTGGCTTTGGTATTGGTCAAGGGCCCTCTTTTTTTTGTTTATTTCTTCCTCGCTTAATTCAAAACCAGTCCATTGACGAATAGACATTAACTGAGAAGGAGGATAAAGCCGAAGATGAGGTGCATATCCCCAGAGTGGTGGCCATTTCGTGCGACCAAAATGAACCAGATAGAGATAGATTTTGGCACCATCAACCCAGCTGGAACCTTTTTGTCGTAAACGCTCAATAGCTTCTTTTACGAAATTATAGCTGGCTCGATGATCAGTATGGAGGTCTGAAGGGTGAGGAAGGTAAATAGTTTGAGGCTGATAAGTTTCCAAAATATCCTGTATGTCACTTATGACCTGATCACCACAGTAGGGTGCTGAAAGGGTATAACTGGATAAGTAGGGCGATTTGTCGGTTTGGGTGGAGGGTGAGCGGAAACGATGCTCACAATCTCGATAAATCCACCACATTCTTTCTAAACCGCGATCGGGATATCCCAAAAAAATGACATTTTCTTTCGCCAATCCTAAAATAGCTGTTGCTTCTAAAGCTTCTTTTTGGCGGAGGTAACCAAGGGTCACACCTTTGGGAGAATCTTTAGGTGTATGGGTCATTTCATAATCATTGCCAAAACTATCACCCGACGTTACAAAAACCACTTTTACAGTTTTTCCTTGAGAGAGAGCTTTTTGAATGGTTCCTCCACAGCTTAAAGTTTCATCATCAGGATGAGGGGCAAAAATGAGAATTCGCTCGGAATTGTCAATCAAGGGTTCAATTAGTTTGGTATAGACTTTAGAATAGACGTGGAAAAAAGGAGAAAAAACCGAATTAAAGGGTAGGATTTTAATGAGAAAGAAAGAGCCGACTAAGATACAGCTAATTGTAATAGTCGCTTTGATGACTCGATGTAAACGACTCTTCGGCTTTCCTCTCATTGGTTTAAAGCATCAATATTCAGCATAGAAAAAATTATAACATGTGAATGTAGAGAGATAAATAAATAG
>JAAYUP010000326.1 GCA_012517635.1 Candidatus Atribacter alterifermentans | reverse complement strand
TGTTTATATTCATCTTCTAAGCTGATTTCACTTGCAGTGGAAGTGGCTTTGTAGTCTACGATGTGGAGTTCACCCTGAGGTGAGACCCAAACGTCATCAATAATCCCCTGTACTTGGAAGCCTGTCTGTTCGTCCACGACGGAAGCTCCTACATAGTGGTAAACATCATCCCTCAAGATGGGTAGATCAGGGTGAAGGAAAGGAACAGCTTCGATGCCATACTGAACCATTATCGGATGAGGTTGTTGCAGTTTTCTATAATGGTCGAATTCCCGCTTCAGAAGGTGATCAACCGCCGAATTGAGAGGCCAGCCGGGCATGGAAGGTTGGGCTAAGCCGAGCTTCCTATCGAGATAAAAACAACGCGGGCAATCGAGAAACATATCTATTTTAGAACGAGAGAGTGCATAAGTATCGGGATTGTCATTATAGAGATTGCGCTTGCGCTGTTTATATTTTGCCATTGCCTTGTCCCTCCTTTAATGATTACCTAATATTTCTTTTTAAACGAACTTACACCGCAGCTTGATATGGGAGAAAGACATGGAACCAAATTAAGAGGAGCATCTAACCAGTTTTTATCAATGATAACAATATTTGCTCTTTAATACATCAGAACTATTGAACAAATATCCACAGTCTTCGCTATTGTTCCAAATTGCCGAACTTGAATTATAACTAAATTCACAATATTCTGGATGGGTTTCATTTGTGTAAATCCTACAGATTTGATTTGGAACCATCACAAATTGTGGAAAAGTAAATATGTGGTAAGCCTCATCTCTAAGTGTCCAATTCTGAATTTGTACAGACGTAGAACCTAAGTTTTTGATCTCTACATATTCATCCGGTTCATTAAGGCCAGAACCATCATAATAAATACTAAGAATCTGAATATTTCCATCCACGGGAATAGGTGTTGGCGTACGAGTTGGTGTTCTGGTTGGGGTTTTCGTTTGGGTTTTAGTTGGGGTTGGTGTACGTGTTTTTGTAGGAGTATTAGTTGCAGTGAAAGTAGCTGTTCTTGTAAGAGTACTTGTAGGAGTCTTTGTCGGGGTGGATGTAGAAGTCTTTGTCGGAGTGGAAGTGGAGGTCCTAGTAGGTGTATTTTCAGGCTTGATAATGATTGGGAGATATAGTTTCTGAGACAATATTTCAGCAGCAACCGATGTCACTCCAATAGCTGATAATATTAGCAATACAATAATCGAACGGTCCAATTTCTTTTTATTAAACATTATTCCACTTAGGATCAATTAATTCTAATAAATAAGCAATATAAAAATATATCAATTAAACACCTTTATTGTATTATATGTTAAAACTTTTACTATTACAAACGACAGGTTTAGAACTCAATCAATTAGACCTGCGTATGTATCCACTCTGTTGGCCTGTTTCTATAAAATTACGTTAGCGATTTTTTATACACCCGATGGTTCTTATAAAATGTGCAGCCGAGGTTTTTCAGGTCTTTGCGCATTTGCTCAGCAGTCTCTGCCACCTGGGTTAATTCCGCATGCTGGTAGCGAGGATTTGCAGTCACAGAATTGATCAGAATTTCATAAATAAGCGCATTTCCACCAAAACCTTGCGCTTCAGGCAAAATG
>JAAYUP010000325.1 GCA_012517635.1 Candidatus Atribacter alterifermentans | reverse complement strand
ATATTGAATATACTCGTGAGTTAGGGTATGGAGCAATGGATTTTCTATTGGGTGATGATTATAATGCTGATTTTAAAGAAGCTGGAGCTATGATCAGCTTAGTGGAGGGAAATCTAAATCCAATTCCTTTCCATCAAATTATGGACCCTGATAGTGGAAAGAAAACCATTCGTTTAGTGAATACCTATTCTTACAATTATAAGGTTGCCAGAGCTTTCATGACCTTACTCGAACCCAATGAATTAAATAATCAGATTCAGCTATCCAAGCTTTCAAATGTTGCAAAGATGGACGAGAACACTTTTAAAAAGCACTTTGAAGATTTACCAAGAATATAAATCATTGTCCATTTACCAGCTCTCTTTCTAAATTTGATTAGAGGGTTGGTAAATGGAGTTAAAAATCATGATATAAAATGAATTATTCTCCAACAATGAGAACTGAATTTTCGGTACCAAACTGATTAAGGACGTGGGGGGTATTCGGGTCAGTAAACCATTGATTATCCACTAAATAACGATACTCATATCTCCCTTGAGGGAGAGTAAGGGTAATGCTCCAATGACCCTTAAGAGTCTTTTTAAGTGGTGTTGCTGTTGGATTCCAATCATTAAAAGATCCAACCAGGTAAACCTGTGAAGCATCTGGTGCTATACATTTGAACGTAACTCTTGCCTTTTGTTTGAGCTCGAAAATATTTTCAATAGTATTCAAAAGTGAATCCATCATTTGGTCCCCAAAATTTTTCAGTGTTGTTTTAATTCCAGATACCGCATCTTTGATATATTCCCGAGTTTTGGTTTGATTTGTCCCTGGGATATTTCGAATGGCTTCGATTAAACCATTAATAGCTTTTTGGTTTAATTCTTCTGCTTTTTCTCGGGTCTCTTTCGTTCCTTCGATAATTCCTTCCATAGCATTTTGTATTAAAACTTTCATTTTTTCTCGGGAAAACCCGAGTTTATTAATTTCAGAACTGATTGTTTCTTGGGTTAATTTTTGAATTTTATCCTGTATCTCTTCTCCTTTTGCAACTGCTTGGATAACCGTTTGACGAAAAATCTCCTTTACCCTTTTTTCATGATTTTGGTCCATAATAGCCTCCCTTAAAAAATAGAGTAGTCGGGTTGAGATTTACCATTTATAATAGTTTTATTCTTATTTCAATATAACCATTAAAAGAAATATCTGTTCCCTTGGTATCGTTTTAGTATAAACATTTATTTTATAGTATTATTAAATGAAATCGAGGAGGTTTTATTTCGTGTTTTGGAATATTTTAATTCTATTTTTTTTGGTAATTATGGTTTATCCTATCATTCAAATGAAGGCTCTTCAGCAGCAAAGGTACTTTTTTATTCGAAGCATAGAACGAAAACGAGGGTCGCGGGTTATCGTTCTTATTCATCGGCAGGAAGAGATGTCTTTTTTTGGATTTCCTATTGCTCGTTATATCAATATAGAAGATTCGGAAAAAATTTTGAGAGCTGTTCATTTAACCAACAAAAACGTACCAATTGATCTCATTTTACATACTCCAGGAGGCATTGTTTTAGCTGCAGAACAAATTGCCCGAGCCGTTAAGAAGCATCCGGCAAAAGTAACGGTATTTATTCCCCATTATTCCATGTCGGGTGGCTCATTGATAGCATTGGCTGCTGATGAAGTAGTGATGGATCCAAATGCCGTTATTGGACCAGTTGACCCTCAGATTGGAACTTTACATAGTCAATATCCAGCGGCTTCGGTATTGAAAGCATTAGAAATACCTAACCCTAATCGTAATGATGAAACTTTGATTTTAGGAGACATTGCTCGAAAGGCTATCAATCAAGTTTATCAGGTGGTTTTTGATTTAGTCAGAGACAAAGTTGATGATGAAAAAGCCAAGAAGTTAGCAGAAATATTAAGCACTGGGGTATGGACTCATGATTTTCCAATTACTGTGGAATTAGCTCAGGAATTGGGATTACCAGTTCGCATAGGTATACCTCAGGAAATTTATAAACTGATGGAACTCTACCCACAAACCCAACAAAATCGGCCTTCTGTTGAGTTTATACCTGGTCCTTATCGAAAACCAGATAAGAAAGGAAGCTCATTTTAATATAAGCAAATTGGATATCCATTTTTATTAAAGGTAGGGAAGGTCCAAATTCAAATTATTCTTGTATCGATGAAAATCGGTTGCATAACAATATCCACAACGGTACCAGCAGGTATGGTAGGCACCAATGTCTTTACTCATTGTGCAGCCACAATTGACTCTTTGTCCAGGGTCTTTTTTTCGGAGTTTATTTGGAATTTTTACCTCAGGGAGAGTATCTTCGATATCATGAAAATGAATACATCGGCCTGGTTTAATTCCATTCTTTTTCATAATCTTGGAAAATTCGTTCTTTTCACAGCATCCAAAGACCTCGAGTCCATAACAACTGGCAATTTCTTTGATATTTTTAGTGAGATCATCAATCTCTTTGAGATCCGGTTCAAATATATCAATACCATATTGTTTTCTCAGTGTTTTAAAAACTCGTTGGTTTTTTTTATAGAAATCGAGAAAACTAACCACAACTTTCTTAGTAAATGGATGTAATAATTTAGTAAGCCGGAAAAAAGCTTGTTTATGAAAGGATAGATCAAAATGAAGATTCCCTCTGCAAAAAATAATTGGGTCATAGCGCCAAATCATCCTTTTTTCCCCAATTCTATCTGCAAGCTTAAAAAAAGTATTCACTCTCTCTGATAAAGTCGGAAGGCGAGGCTCAAATACAGTTTGATGATAAGGGTTTAAAGTCAAATGGAAAAGATACCGTTTATCAAAACCTAAACGATCGATTTCGGGAAGATAGGTGAAAAATGGAAGAGGGTTTTTACTCCAAAAGACAATTGCTTCCACATCAGCAGGATGAAGAGACTGGATGCTAAAACGGTTTGCATTGAACGGATTAGGAATAACAACAAACCCATCTCGGAGTCTTCTGATAAACCACTCGCCATAAAAAGCAGGGATATCGGTTCGACGACTGGCACTAATAATCATTCATTCCTCTTTTATAATTAAACCAGTGTACATGGTTAGTTAATCTTTTAAAAAAATTCATGTAATATTATATCTCTCTTTCATTTTTTTGAGGAACAGATTAAAATGAACCCAATTTTCAATTTTAAGAGATTTCATGAGCTAATGAATGGTGATTTAAAAAAGACCTGTCATCCTGATCCATGGTTTTTCGAGGGCGTGAGAATTTCATCTTTAATATTATATGAAATTATGAAATCATCCTTACCTTCTCCCATCAAGAAAGACTGAGGGGGCGAGGGGGGAGTATTGGCGAAAGACGCTGAGGGGGCGAGGGGGCAACTCATTTTCATCCTCATCTGGTGCTGCGAAAGCAGCATGACCGTCTATCCTGAAAAACCACGGGCATGATAAATCAAGCCCCTACAAAATATTTAAAAAACGGAGGGGCGCAATGTATTACGCCCGATCTTCATATAATGTGGCGACATGCCATGCCATGGCGATTCGTGGGTTTTCTTCAACATCAAGTGCGGTTTATCGACAGGATGGTTTTCCTTTAAATAGAGACAAGGGAACATCATTAATCAATAATATTAAGATTATTTCTAAGAATTTGTTAAAAAATGAGGTGAGTTGTAATGGATGAAAAAGAACTTCGAGAAGCGTTAGTTTATTGGGGTCGAAAGATTATTGAAAAAAAATTAGTAGTTGGTGCTGGTGGCAATATCAGTGCTCGTTATAAAGATACTATGCTGATTTCACCAAGTGGATTGGGATTCGATGAATTAGAACCAAACGATTATATTTCGGTCAATCTTGAAACCGGAAAAACCGTATCTGATGGTCGACCATCTTCAGAAGTTGTTATGCACTGGTTCTGTTATTTAGGAAGGTCCGATATTCATGCGGTTGTTCATACTCATCCCCCTCTTACTAT
>JAAYUP010000324.1 GCA_012517635.1 Candidatus Atribacter alterifermentans | reverse complement strand
TATCGAAAGCTGCAAAAGAGCCGTAGCTGAAGCGCCTCCCAAATCGAACATAAGGAACTTTCGATATATATCGATGGATAATATGTTCGTACTACCATACGGTCCACCCTGGGTCACAATCCATATTACTGAAAAGGTGTTGATAGACCAAATCGTGAGAAGTAAAATAGAAATAAATACTACATCTCGAATCACCGGGATGACAATACTCCAAATATAGCGAAGATAACCTGCCCCATCCAGACGAGCGCAGTCATAGTATTCCGAATTGATTGATTGAATACCTGCACTAAGCATCAACATTACATAAGGAAATTCTGACCAGACCTGTATTATTACAACAGCAATAAATGCGGCATTTGCCGAACTTAACCAATAAACCGGCTCTTTGACCAATCCAATTGCCATAAGCATATAATTCAACATCCCAAAATCATAACTAAACAACCATTTCCAGGTATGTGCTTTTACAATTCCAGGGGTTATCCACGCTAATAAAATCAATGAACGCCAGAGAGTCTTATGTTTGACAAAGTTCTGTTCGATCAGGATGGCAGAACAGAAACCCAGGATCGATGCGAATAAAACCGTAAAAAACATCCACAGAAGCGTATTTTTGAGAGTAATAAAAAAACTGGGATTATTGATGATTCTGACAAAATTATCGAGAGTGAAAGTGCCGTCATCAGAAACACTCATAATCACATTCGAAATAAGGGGATAACTTATCAATAATCCTATTGCTAAGAAACCCGGAAGAATAAATTGATAGTATTGAAACTTTTTAGACAAGCTTTTTCTTTTTGATACCATTAATTTACTCCGCATATTTGTGCATTATCGTTTTTCTGTTATACTTTTTTATTCTCCACGTTCCACACCATCAAGCAAACCATTAATTTGAGGTCACGAGAAGCTACTTATTAAACTTCAGTGCGGAACGTGGAGCCGACATATTTAGAAATACACCTAATCAGCAACAAGCAAGGCATCGACTGCAGTGCACATATCGTTCAATGCAGTAGAAATGTCTTTGTTATTGAGCAATACTTGTTGAATCTGACTATAGATTTCAGCTTGCATTTGGGACCAATTTGTGTAAGTTGGGCCAGCTTTTCCCGAATCCATCTGTTCGATGAAAGGTCCAAGCAATGGATCGCTATATCTCTCCAATTCAAATGCACTCTTTCTGGCAGGTAGTGTGGTTGTGAGGCGACCACTATTCTCCGGACGTCCAACAAATTCCACTAACTTCCAGGCAGCATCTTTATTGTTCGAATTTTCAGGAATATACAGGTTGAAACCGTTCACAATGGTTATCCCAATCCCTTCGCCAATACCAGGATACGTAGCAGTACCGATACTGATATCAGGAGCGCCTTCCCGGATGACAGACAGGTCATAAGAGCCATTACTGTAGATGGCAATCTTCTTGTTGATGAACAAGTTTGTTAAGCCAGTATTATCCGATTCAAGAGCACTTCTTGGCGTTACTTCGTCAACATTGAGATTATTGTAAAGATATTCCAAAGCCTGT
>JAAYUP010000323.1 GCA_012517635.1 Candidatus Atribacter alterifermentans | reverse complement strand
GAAAAGGGTGAAGTTCATTCTTTAATTGGCGAAAATGGAGCTGGTAAGAGTACTTTAATAAAAATCCTTTGTGGTGTAGTAAATAAAGATTCAGGGGACATCTATTACGAAAACCAAAAAATTCAAGATTTTCGGCCTTACACTCTTTTACAAATGGGTATTTCAGCTGCTTTTCAGGAAATATCACTTCTTAATAATTTAACCGTTGTTCAGAATCTCAGCGTGGCAACCTTGTCTCAGAAAAAAGGATTTACCATTAACTGGAAAAAAGAATCAGAGGAAATCGAGAGCTTCCTTACTTCATTGGGGGTCGAAAACATAAAACCAGATACACCGGTTTCCTGGTTAAATCCCTCACAAAAGCAACTTCTTGAGATTGTCAAGTCAGTACTCCGTCAACCTAAAGTTCTCTGTTTGGATGAACCAACATCTTCATTAGCAGAGAAAGAGTTAACTATTCTCTTTCAATTGCTTAAGCGGCTCAAAAATGAACAAACAACTGTCATCTTTGTATCACATAAACTAGATGAAGTTCTTCAAGTAAGTGATCGCATTACCGTCCTTCGTGATGTGAAGAAAATTGACACCCTCAATAATGAAAATTTAAACGAATCGATCTTGTTTTCTCTGATGGTTGGCGACAAGGGGATTCATCAAGCTCATAAACGCCAATTCCTGGCAAAAGAAAAAATATTGGTCATTAACAATCTTTCCGATGGAAAGAAATTAAAATCCATCTCTTTTGATCTTTATAAAGGAGAAATATTAGGATTAACTGGTTTAGTTGGGGCAGGAAGGAGTGAATTAGCCCAGACAATTTTTGGTTATAAACATCGACGTCAAGGTTCAATTTTTTTGGACGGGGAAACTTTACCGCCCAATCTTACTCCATCGGAAGCAATCCGAAAAGGTATTGTCTATTTGCCGGAAGATCGGAAAGAGTTAGGTCTTTATTTAGATTTAAATTTATGTTATAACACCTCGGCTTGTTCTCTAGATCAAATAGCTCAACGAGGGATTATTCATTTTAAAAAGGAAATTGAGATGGTTGAGAAATTATTTACCAAGTTAGGTGTTCGGTATAAAACTCATCGACAAAAGGCATTTTCCTTAAGTGGTGGGAATCAACAAAAAGTATTGTTTGGAAAAAGTCTTTTTGTTAGACCCAAAATTTTAATCTTAGATGAACCTACCCGGGGAGTTGATGTGGGTTCAAAAAGAGAGATTTATCAGCTCATATTCGATTTGGTCAATAGCAGTGAGACTTCAATTATCTTAATTTCATCAGAAATTGAAGAAATTTGCCTCCTTTCCGATCGAGTTTTAGTGATGAAAGATGGCGGGTTGATCAAGGAATTTAGGGGTGAGGAGATTAATGAGCGGACCATTACCGGGTGCTACCTACAAAACAGAGAGAGGAATCGACCGAGCATCGCTTTCTGAAATCATTATTTGGTTAGCAATTGTTTTTTTGTTTATTATTATGTCTTTTTTCTCTCCAACATTTCTAACAATTCGAAATATTGTTACTGTTATTAAAAATTTAACTACGGTCGCCATTCTTTCTTTCGGCCTAACCTTTGTTTTTATTTCAGGTGGATTTGATTTTAGCCAAGGAGCTATCCTCCTTTATTCAGCGATTCTTATTATTAGTTTTAACCCAGGAACGATTGGAGGGGTTTTTCTTTATTCTCTGTTAGTGATGGGAATTGCTGTTTTATTTGGAACTTTTAATGGAGTTTTGATTGGTTTTTTTCATTTGAATCCTTTTGTGGTGACCTTAGGATTAAGAAATGTTATCGCTGGAATTATTTTTATTTCTACTGCTGGGATGACAGTTGGAGCGACGGCACAGAGTCCGGTTCTCGAATATTTAGGATTAGGGCGTTTTACTCGCTGGTTACCAGTACAAACCGTCTTTCTTATTGGTATCGCAATAATTTGTTGGTTTGTCTTACGATTTACCCTTTATGGCCGGAAACTTCTCTTAGTTGGGAATAGTGAAATAGTGAGCGCTTACTCAGGTTTAAAGGTTGAACAGCTCAAATGTAGCAGTTATATCATCAATGGTCTTTTAGCAGGATTTGCCGGTATTCTTTTAGGAAGCCAAGTTTCTCACCTTTTACCAGAATTAGCTTGGCATTATGATTATGACGCTATCACAGCTTGTGCAGTGGGAGGAATTAGTTTACTAGGAGGTCGAGGCACGATTCTTAATACCATTTCTGGGCTGCTTCTTTTAGGTTTTATTAATAATAGCATGATCCTTTTAGGTTTACCATTTGCCTGGCAACAAATATTAAAAGGTTTGGTGCTCTTTGTTGCAGTTGCTGCTGATGTATGGGTTCGAAGGAAATTGTATGAATAGAGAGTGATCAACATTGAGGAAAAAACTTGATGTATGGATTATTTTCATTGGGTTATTATTCATATTTTTCATATTATCTCCCGATTTCCGCTCGGTAGGAACAATAAAAGCGCTCCTTTTGTTAATACCAACCAATGGAGTGATTGCGGTTGGGATGACCTTGGTGATATTGAT
>JAAYUP010000322.1 GCA_012517635.1 Candidatus Atribacter alterifermentans | reverse complement strand
GTTTGATAAATCAAACCACATTAAAATACTGTTAAAAAATCTAAGATTACCAATTTATTATGGCATATCAAAAGGATGGGATTCTCACGTCGTCCGGTAAAAGACACCGGACTCCTCAGAATGACAAACTGAGTGGATGAGATTGCCACGTTACTCCGTTCCTCGCAATGACGGAACAGGAAAAAATTCAAATCCCCCTTCACCCCCCTTTGCGAAAAGGGGAAATTTGCTCTCGAGTTTATTTTATCATCTTCATCTGGTGCTGCAAAGCAGCATGACGGTCTATTATATTTTTTAAAAAAAGTCTTTTATTAGGCAAAAAAGATAAGGGAATGATGGAGAAATAAGTTATCATTTCTATCAGACGACCATTAAGAGATTGTAAAAAATTATTGTCATGAAAAAGATATAAGTGAATGGATCATTAACAATTAGGATATTGAGACATTGAGAATGATATAATCTTTCGGGGTGATTGCTATGACTTCACGAGAACGTTTAATAGCAGCAATGAATCATCAACCGGTGGATCGGATTCCTTTCGATCTTGGCAGTACCAGTGTTACCGGTATTCACGTAAGCAGTCTTCATGCTTTAAAAGTGATGCTGGGATTGATATCTCCTGAAGAACCAGTTAAGGTGGTCAATCCTCTCCTTATGTTAGGGGAAGTTGACGAAGCGCTGAGAAAGCGGCTTGAAATTGACACCATTGCTTTGCCAACTTTTAGTAACGCTTTTGGTTTTGAAAATGATGACTGGAAAATGTGGAAACTTTTTGACGGGACACCGGTATTAGTTCCAGGAAAATTTAATACTATCCCCGATTTAAATGGCAACATCTTTCAATACCCGAAAGGTGATAAGAGATATCAACCATCAGCTTGTATGCCGAATGGAGGCTTTTATCACGATCCTTTGATTCGAAAGAAAGAAGTTATAGAATCAGAGCTTACCATAGAAAACCAAACCGAAGAATACACTATTCTGAAGGAGGAAACCTTGCGTTTTTACCAAGTCGAAGCCGAGTGTCTTTTCCGAGATACTCAATATGGGATTATCTTTCGTGGGGTTGCAGGGAGCAATTTAGGTGATATTGCTCATATCCCTGGTTGTGGTCTTCCTGATCCAAAAGGGATTCGAGATTTTGAAGAATGGTACATTTCTCTTTTAACGAGAAAAGAGTTTATCAAAGATGTCTTTGCAAGGATGACCGAAATTGCCATTGAAAATTTAAAATTATTTTTTCAGGCGGTTGGCAATAGAATACAAGTCATTGTGATATCAGCCGCCGATTTTGGATCTCAAAATGGTCTCTTTATTTCTCAAGATTTATACCGTGAATTGTTTAAACCTTTTCACCATAGGGTTAATACTTGGATTCACAGTCATACGGCCTGGAAGACTTTTATTCACACCTGTGGTTCAGTTTATCCTCTCCTTCCGGATCTTTATGAGGCTGGATTTGATATACTTAATCCGGTCCAGATTTCGGCTGTGAATATGGATCCAGTTCAACTCAAAGAACAATTTGGGAAATGGTTTACCTTTTGGGGTGGAGGAGTGAATACTCAGAAGACGTTGCCTTTTGGATCACCCGATGAGGTGAGAGAAGAAGTGAAATATCTTATAGAAGTCTTTGGAAGAAATAGTGGATTTGTTTGGAATGCCGTACACAACATTCAAGCTAAAGTACCGATAGAAAATTTAATAGCTTTATTTGAGACGATTCGAGAATACCGTTCTATTCATTAGAGGTATGGTTTCATTCTCTTTCAGGGATAAAAATATTTCGTATTTAAAAAAAGAAAAATTGTTTTTGACTCATTGCGAATATTATTCTTGACAAGAATCTCATTCAGGTGATAATTTTATACAAAATTTTGAAGAAGGGGGAAATTGCTTTGAAGAGAATAATGTGGTTGGGAATATTTTTAGCAATCCTTTTGTCATTATCAGTTCCGGTTTTTGGTCAAGATACGGTTAAATTAGGAGCAAACTTGGAAATGACGGGTTCGGTGGCTGCTTATGGTCAAATGATCAATGAGGGCGTTGAACTGATTATGGAAATTGTTGGAACCGAAGTACTAGGGAAACAAATCGAATATGTCTTGGTTGACAATAAAAGCGATAAGGTCGAAGCAGCCAATGCAACGACTCGCTTAATTGACAAAGAAAAAGTTATTGCGATTATCGGACCGGCAATTAGTGGAAGTATGTTATCAGCTGGCCCAATTTGTGAAGAGAAAAAGGTACCTCAGATTTCAGCGACCTCTACCAATCCTTTGGTTACTCAGGATAAGAAATATTCTTTCCGGGCAACCTTTATTGATTCTTTCCAAGGGTTGGCTGCCGCTCAGTACGCTTATGAGGATTTAGGTGCAAAATCAGTGGCAATCCTATCCGATATTGCCCAAGACTATTGTGTTGCTCTCGGGAACTTCTTCAAAGAAGCCTACGAGAAATTAGGAGGAGAAGTTTTAACCGTTCAATATTGTAAAACTGGAGACCAGGATTTTTCAGCACAATTAACTACTATTTTAAATTTAAATCCGGATTTGATTTACCTTCCAAACTATTATTCGGAAATAGCGCTTATTTGCCGTCAAGCCCGTGATTTAGGGTATGAAGGGAAAATTTTGGGTGGTGATGGCTCTGATGCTCCAGAACTCATAGACATTGGTGGCGATGCTGTTGAAGGGTTTTATTTCACTGCTCACGGTGATACTGAAAAAGCATTAACCGAAATCGGCCAAAAATACTTCGATGCCTATCGAGCTAAATATAATAAAGAACCTGGTGTCTTTGGAGCATTGGCTGCTGATTGTTATTTAATCATTCTTGATGCCATTAAACGAGCCAACTCATTTGACCCAGAAAAAATAGCCGCAGCTATTGAAGACACTAAGGATTTAGAAGTAACTACAGGAAAGATAACCATTGAAAAGGGTGATGCTTTAAAACCAGTTGTCGTGAAGCAGGTTCAAGGTGGTAAAGCGAAACTTCTTGGAACCATCGAAGTCAAGTAAAAAATGGGAATAAAAAGGGACAGGGAATGCCTGTCCCTTTTTATTTTTTTCAAACTCTTTTTTTCTTCAAACCTTTTGAGTAGAATATAACGGTGTACTTCGATTCATTATTTTAAATGATAAGGATAGAAAAATGAGTTTTACCCAATTTTTTCAACAACTGATGAATGGATTTTCCCTTGGTAGTCTCTATGCATTATTGGCAATTGGTTATACTCTGGTCTATGGCATCCTTAGTTTGATTAATTTTGCCCATAGTGATGTTTTTATGCTTAGTACTTATTTTGCTTTTTATATGATTGTTGTATTTCTGCTTCCTTGGTGGCTTTCAGTTATCATTAGCATGGTATTGTGTGCCATTGTTGGGATGTTGATTGAACGAGTAGCCTATCGTCCCCTCCGGTCAGCACCACGTATTTCAGCCCTGATTACTGCCGTTGGAGTATCTTATTTTTTAGAAAATTTAGGCTTAGTGGTCTTAGGAGCGAGACCGAAAGGGTTTCCTCGTCCTGATCTCATGAAAAATGTCTATGTTATAGCTGGTGCAAAAATTCAGGGAGTCAGTTTTTGGGTACCGATCATAAGTATTAGTATTTTAATGGTCTTGCTTTATATTATCTATAAAACCAAAGTAGGCATGGCAATGCGGGCTGTAGCCAAAGATATGGAAACCACCCGACTCATGGGTGTGAATATTGACCAGATCATTCTTTATACCTTTGCTCTTGGATCAGCATTAGCAGCTGCTGGAGGAGTGATGTGGGCTGCCAAATTTCCACAGATCAACCCATTGATGGGTATTTTCCCAGGTTGGAAAGCATTTACCGCTGCGGTTGTTGGTGGCATTGGAAATGTCGTTGGCGCTATGATTGGGGGTTTTATTATTGGTCTTGCTGAAATACTCATAGCGGCTTTTTTCCCAAGCTTGACTGGGTATAAAGATGCCTTCGTTTTTGGCCTGCTTATTTTATTTTTAATTATTAAACCAAATGGAATCATGGGTGAAACTCTAAAAGAAAAGGTGTGATTTGGGAAAAAAATGGGGAAAAGAGACTATTTACTAACAGCTATACTCTTTGTCATTTTATTGTTTGGTTTATGGTTAGCCCAGAACTACCTGAATGCTTATATAATAAGAATATTAAATACTGCGTTTATCTATGTCATTGCTGCTGTAGCTTATAATTTAGTCAATGGAATATCTGGCCAATTTTCTTTAGGCCCGAATGGATTTATGGCTTTAGGCGGGTACACCGTTGCTCTGTTAATGTTACCGGTGTTTCAAAAACAGCAGGTTTATTTTTTAACCCCTTTAATTTGGCCTTTTTCTGTTATAACTTTTCCGTCCTATCTCTTTATTCTTTCTTTAATTCTTGGTGGTTTGGTTGCAGCCGGAGGCGCTTTTCTTATCGGTTTTCCTACCCTCCGATTAAGAGGAGATTATCTAGCGATTGCTTCATTTGGCTTCAGTGAGATCATTTTTGTTTTAGCAAATAATTTTATCCCCTTAACCAACGGCGCCTTGGGTATTAAAGGTATTCCGCAATATACCAATTTATGGTGGACGGGTGGCTTAGCCTTTCTCACGGTTTTTTTAATTCGAAATCTGGTTAATTCTAGTTTTGGAAGAG
>JAAYUP010000321.1 GCA_012517635.1 Candidatus Atribacter alterifermentans | reverse complement strand
TGATACTCTTCGATATTTCCGTGAATTTTGGGGAAATGAAAGTGAAATATACTTTATTATTGGAGCTGACGCTTTTGCCCAGATTTCGAGTTGGAACAATCCTGATGAACTTTTTCGATTATGTACATTCGTCGCAGCAACCCGACCTGGTTACAAAATGGTGAGCATGGAAGAAAAATATCGACAAAAGGTGAAGATGATAGAAGTATCTGCTTTGGCGATCGCCTCGTCAGAAATTCGGCGTAGGGTAAAAAAGGGGGAATCAATTAAATACTTGGTTCCTGAAGCAGTAGAAAACTATATTAAAAAAAATGGGCTTTATCTCAATGATTGAGTATATTATCAAGCGACTGAAAAATATGATTTCTCCCTCACGATTCAGTCACTCAATTCGAGTTGCTGAGGAAGCCAGGAAATTAGCCATCCATTTTGGTGAAGACCCTGAAAAATCTTATCTAACCGGTCTTCTCCATGATTCAGCGAGAGCTCTTTCTGTCCAGGAAATGGTTCGATACCTTCCATCCTTTTTTCTTCCAATTGGTTATTCCGTTCCAGCGATATTTCATGCTTTTGCTGGGCCGCGATTTATTACTGAGCAGTTTGGTATAACCGACTATTCAATCCTCAGAGCAGTGTGTTGGCACGCAACTGCCTGTGAAGATATGAACAATTTTGATAAAATACTTTTTGTGGCTGATTTGTCCGAGAGTGGACGTCGCTTCCGAGAAAGTGATACAATTCGTCAAGTTTTGCAAATAGGGCTTCAGGAAGCTTTTATGAAAGTATTAGCTTTGAAAGTGAATTACTTACTTGCAAATAAAAAGATAATTTATCCAACCAGTTTGGAAGCTTGGAATAAAACTGTTGCAATATGCATAGAGGAAATGAATGATAAAGCGCAGAAGAAAGAAAAGCTATAAATATTTATACTTAGCCATCGGATTTATCTTAGGTGGAATCCTACTTTTTGGCTTGAATAATCATAATGTTCGAAATAAATTGGTACAAACAGTTATGGGTTATGCTCAACCGGAAAGTACCACTATTTTAGTGGTTGGGCAAGATAGTATTAAACCCTTACGGAGTGATACCATTATTTTGGTTTGTCTGAACACCAAGAGCGAAGAAATCCTTTTATTTTCCATTCCACGGGATACCAGGATTGAAATACCGGGTAACGGATATGATAAAGTCAATCACTTTTATGCCAAAGGTGGGATAAAGTTACTTAAGGAAATGATTGAAAAAAGCTTAGACATCAGTATCCCTTACACGGTAGAAATCAATTATCAAGGATTTGAAAAAGTTATTGATTTGTTGGGTGGAGTGGAAATTGATGTTGAAAATGATATGAAATATACCGATCGAGCTCAGGATTTGGTGATCAATATTTCGGCTGGGAAACAACGTTTGAAAGGTGATAAAGCCTTACAATATGTTCGATATCGTAATGATAAGCTGGGAGATATTGGTCGAATCAAACGGCAACAAAATTTTCTTCAAGCTTTATTTCATGAGATTGATAATTCCTTCAACCTTCCAAAAATGCCACAAATTATTCAAGAACTCCGTCAAGCCTTGGTCACTAATTTTTCTAATGAAGAACTTATTAATTTAGGTCTTTGGTTTAAAGAGATTGATGAAAGAGTAATGATTACCGATATGATGCCGGGGGAAGCAACCTATTTAAATGGGATTAGTTATTGGGAGCCAGATTTAGAAACTACAAAAAAATTGATTACCGAATTCTTTCTCAAAGAAAAAAGAATCGAGGAACAGCCGGATGAATCCTAAAGAAAAATGTTTAATTGTTTTAGAAGTTGCTGATGAAAAAAAGATGCATGATGTTGTCGTTCTTGACCTAAGAGACGTTTTTCCTGTAGCTGACTATTGGATTATTGGAAGTGCTGCGACTTTTATCCAAACCAAAACCATTGCAGAGGAAATAAAGAAGACTTTGGACTCTTACTCAGTTCAACCCTTTCATATTGAAGGGATGGATGGGGGCGAATGGATTCTTTTGGATTACGGCGATGTTATCGTTCATATTTTTCGAGAGGAAGAGAGACAATATTATCAGTTAGAAAAGTTATGGAGAAATGCTCATTTGGTTTATTCAAAAGAATTACAGATTAATAAGTTCAGTGAAACAGATTGACATTACACTGAAAAGTATGTTATTTTACAACTTCAAGTTCTCATCACACCTGAAGTGAATCCCATAGAAAAAGGAAAGAGAGGTTTATTTTTATTGGAACCGGAACCAGAAGTGATGATGAGGCAATGAGAGAGGAGCAATTCTAAAATTGGTTTTCAGAAAAGAAGTCGGTATAAAAAGGGAGGTCAAGAAATGCCAGGGAAAAAATATCAAATAACGTCGGAATCTGTAACCGAGGGCCATCCCGATAAAATGGCGGATCAAATTTCGGATGCCATCCTGGATGCGATTTACGAACAAGATACGAAAGGTCGTGTTGCTGTTGAAACTTTGGTAGCGACTGGAATGGTGATGATTGCTGGTCAGATCAGTACCTCATGTTATGTCGATATTCCACGAGTCACAAGAGAAACCATTCGTGAAATTGGATATACCCGAGCAAAATTTGGCTTTGATTATGCGACTTGTTCAGTTCTTACTGCCATTGATGAACAATCACCCGATATTGCTTTAGGGGTTAATAAATGTCTTGAATCAAAATTAGGTGAAATAACCGAAGATGAAGACCTTTCTTTGGGTGCTGGTGATCAGGGATTAATGTTTGGGTA
>JAAYUP010000320.1 GCA_012517635.1 Candidatus Atribacter alterifermentans | reverse complement strand
ATTATGCTCATGAGATTGCCACGTCACTCCGTTCCTCGGAGTGACGAGTCAGAGTTCCTTCTCCCTCAAGGGAGAAGGTGAGGATGAGGGTGAAATCCCAGGAAGAAATCCTGGTTGGTTGCTTTAAATGAGTTTCCTGAAAAATTCATTCCAATTTTTACTGGATAATTAACCAGTCGTAATTGTATTCTCCTGGGTAGGAAAAACTGAAATGAGGGTGTATATATTTTATTATGTTTCTTAATTTCAATACTGATCGCCGTTGTGCCAATCATTCATCACTGTCTTTAAAGGATAAAAGGAAAGGGTAGAACCAGAGTATGAATTTTTCACGCTTTCTCATACGACGCTTGGGATACTCAATATTTGTTCTCATCGGATTATCGATAGTGGTCTTTATCATAGCTCGAATGGTGCCAGGAGATCCTGCCCGGGCAGCCCTCGGACCTCGAGCTTCTCAGGAGGCAGTTGATAAACTACGAGAAAAACTTCATCTTGATGAATCTTTAGTTGTTCAATATGCCTTTTGGATTAAGTCGGTTTTTCAGGGTGACTTGGGTGAATCCTTGCTCACTCGACGTCCAGTTATCGAAGATATAAAAGAATTTTTACCCGCCACCCTTGAGTTGGCACTTTTTTCCGGTTTATTTATGGCTTTTTTTGGAATCCTCTTAGGAATACTATCAGCGCGATATAGCAATTCCTGGGTTGATAATCTGATAAGAATTTTTGCGTATATTGGTATAGCAACTCCGGCATTCGTTGTTGCCATTATTCTATTACTGGTCTTTGGCATGTATTACCAGGTATTTCCGACCATTGGCAGGCTCAGCCAGTGGGTTGA
This sequence comes from Candidatus Atribacter alterifermentans, assembly GCA_012517635.1. Lineage (GTDB taxonomy): Bacteria > Atribacterota > Atribacteria > Atribacterales > Atribacteraceae > Atribacter > Atribacter alterifermentans. The sequence continues at coordinate 9,414 of JAAYUP010000320.1, read as the reverse complement.
TGCCCCAACCAAAATTACCGGACTATTAACCATTGACAGTTTACTTACCGGAAATCTAACTGCCTTTTTTGATGCTTTAAAACACCTGATGCTTCCCGCCATAAGCCTGGCCCTGGGAGGAATGTTTCAAGAAGCTCGTATCACCCGTTCCAGTATGTTGGAAAATTCAAAAAAAGATTATGTTTCAGCAGCTCGTTCCTATGGTATCCCGGAACGAACGGTGATCTTTAAATACCTTTTCAAGCCTTCCATTATCCCAACCGTCTCTATCCTTGGTTTAGACTTTGCCTCTTTAATGGGAAATGCTTTTTTAGTCGAACTTCTTTTTAACTGGCCGGGTATTTCCCGTTATGGAATTAATGTCATGCTTCGTAAAGATGTTGATGCCATAATCGCAGTAATTATGGTCCTGGGAATTGTTTTTACTCTTATCAACATTATTGTCGATATCATTGTTGCTTATCTCGACCCACGAATCCGATTAGTCGAAAGAGGAGATTAATTGACATGATTCTATCCCCAAAAAAATCCAAAAGAACCAAAAGCGGTAAGGCCTGGTATAAATTCTCTCGGAATCCTCTCTCGGTTGTGGGTTTCGTAATTGTCCTTTTTGTCATTTTTAGCGCTTTGCTGGCTCCTTGGGTTACTCCCTATCCGGCTCATTCCGGAAAATACGTAAACTATGGGGAAGCCAATCTCTCTCCGTCGATTCAACATCTATTTGGAACAGATGTTTTTGGCCGTGATGTATTCACCCGAACCATTTATGCCTTTCGCTCATCATTGATTATGGGGATTGTTGTTCTGGCAATCGTTGTCCCAATTGGAGTTACCTTTGGACTTTTAGCTGGATATTTCAAAGAAACCTGGATAGATATCTTGATCATGAGGATAACCGATATCTTTCTTTCGGTTCCTCCTCTGATCCTCGCCTTGGCTATTACTTCAGTTCTCAAACCGAATTTGACCAATGCAATGTTAGCCGTTTCAGTAATGTGGTGGCCATGGTATACTCGATTGGTCTATGGAATGGCCACCTCTTTACGAAATGAATATTTCGTTCAATCAGCAGAGTTATTGGGAGCGAGTAAGTTTCACGTCCTTTTTAAAGAAATACTCCCAAATTGCCTTTCAACTATTTTGACCAAAATGACCCTTGATATGGGTTGGGTTATTCTTATCGGGGCATCGTTATCTTTTGTTGGATTAGGAGAGCAAGCCCCCAAGGCAGCCCTGGGATCCATGGTCGCCGATGGAGCAAAATATCTCCCCGAATATTGGTGGATCTCGGTATTCCCAGGTTTAGCAATCATGCTGATTGTTTTAGGATTCAACCTCCTTGGTGACGGTATCAGCGATCTATTTTCAATGGAGGAAGCCTAAGCATGTCTCAGCTTATTCTCGACATCAAAAATTTAACCGTTAACTTTCGTGTGTATGGTGGGTATTTAAAAGTTTTGAATGAAGTCAATCTCTCGGTTACACAAGGAGAAAAAGTGGGTCTGGTTGGCGAAACCGGCTGTGGAAAAACTACCACCATGAAAACCGTCATGGGTATTCTTCCTCAGCCTCCAGGAAAAATAGTCCAAGGTGAAATTTTCTTCCAGGGGAAAAACGTTCTTGCCATGAAAAAATCTGAGATTGAAAAAATGCGTCAAACTGGCATATCAATGATATTTCAAGACCCAACCGCCGCCCTCAATCCGGTTTTCACCATCAGACAACAACTTTATGATGTGGTGCAACATTCTCAGTCAAGCGACGATGGTCAATCTCGCCTTTCTGCCTACGATGTCTTGATACGAGCACTTCAGGATGTTTCACTCCCCGATCCGAAACGCATATTAGACAATTATCCTTTGCAATTAAGTGGCGGTATGCGACAACGAGTCTGTATTGCCCTTGCCATTGCCCGATCCAAAAAACTCCTTATAGCCGATGAACCGGGAACCTCCTTAGATGTGACGATCCAAGATCAGATATTAAGATTACTCGACCAAATTGCCGCTGAAAAACAAATGGCGATCATTTTAATTTCTCATTCCCTTGGTGTAATTCGTGAATGGACGAATCGGGTTTATGTTATGTATGCCGGATCAATTGTTGAAGAATCAACAACTGAATAGTTATTTTCCCATCCCCTTCATCCATATACTCAAGCATTAATGGATTGTGTCCCCAGGCTAACCGGCGGAGGAACCGCCGAAGGGATCCCTGGAAGAATTCCCGATTATTTTAATCCGCCTACCGGTTGTCGTTTTCATCCTCGTTGCCCTCATGCTTTTGCTTTGTGTTCGGAAAAAAAACCGACTCTATACCGTGTTAACGACACTCATCAGGTAGCATGTTATCTCTACCAGGAGGCAAATCAGTGAACGCTGTACTTGAAGTAAAAAAACTGAAAAAATATTTCTCAACAGCCAAAGGAGTCGTAAAAGCAGTCAATGATGTCAGTTTTTCTATTTCGCCAGGTGAAACCCTGGGATTGGTTGGAGAATCAGGTTCAGGGAAGAGCACGGTTGCTTATACCGTTATGGGGCTCTATCAACCAAGTGGTGGTCAAATCCTTTTCCAAGGGAAAGATATTGCCCTTTCTCACCACAAAAGAAAACGAGTTTTAAAAAAAGAACTTCAAATCGTTTTCCAGGACCCGGGGTCCTCGCTTAACCCAAGGCAAACCATAGAAAACATTTTAGCCCTACCTATTCGTCTTCATGATATGGATTATAAAAAAGGGATTGCTGAAAAAGTGCAAGAAATTTTATCCTTGGTGGAGCTTCCCGTCGAATACATGGAAAAGTATCCCCGTTCTCTTGGGGGTGGTGAAAAACAGATGGTGGCCATTGCCAGAGCTCTTGCAACTCATCCTTCACTCATTGTTTTAGATGAACCAACATCAGCCTTGGATGTATCAATTCAAGCAAAGATCATCCATAAACTCATTGAAATACAACAAGAAAAAAACTTGGGGTACCTCTTCATTACCCATGATTTAAGCTTAATGAGAAATATTGCCCACCGCGTCGCCATTATGTACCTGGGTCGTATTGTTGAAACCGCACCTACACAGCAATTTTTTGAAACACCCTATCATCCTTATACCCGAATGCTGATTTCCTCGATTCCGGTTGTCTCCTCAGAAGAAGAAAAATTAAAACCGGGGAAAATCCCTTCAATGGGTGAAATCCCTAGCCCAGTAAATATTCCAACTGGTTGTGTATTCCATCCTCGTTGTATAGAACGGATGCCGATTTGTGATCAAGAGGAACCAACCGATTTTGAAATGAAACCCGGTCATTGGGTAAAATGCCATCTTTGGTCTCCAAATCAATAATTGATTTCCATTCATAGAATCTTTGAAAAATTTTTACTCATAACCATTTTGATGGAACAACTCTACGGTATAATGATAAGAAGAAATATGAAGGAGTGAGTGCTATGAAAATGGCTTCCGTTTTATGTATAAGCATATTAATACTGGCGTTTGTCTTTCCAGCTTATGGCCAAGACCAGGTAGCATCACCTTTAGTAAAAGACTTGGAAAATATGGAACGGATACTTTACGGTGTTCCAGAAACTGGAAGTGTGCTCATCCGTACCGAAAAACTTGAAAAAGATTTAATTGGAGATACCCTATCAGGAACTTTAATGGAAAGGCTCAATACTTTGAAAACCTTCATTTTAACTGGAACTCCTGAAGAACCTTCTTTAGATTTTAAACTCAAGTCAATTCGTCTTTCTCTCAATACTGCCGAGCCGAAAACCGGAATATTAACTGCCCAACTTGATGAATTTGAACAGCTCATATTTGGAATTCCCAGTTCTGAGCCAATTGGTGTTCGTGTCGATAAACTTTATAGAACTGTTGTCAATCCTTCTTTCTCGACAAATTTCCAGGTCACCGTTCCTGCATCATCCTTAGTAAAAATAAGCATACAAGCCAATTTAAATTCAGAAAAAAATAATCTTGGTGATTCAGTTCCTTATGTTTTAGCTGAGGATTTCATCGTGAATGATATTCTTATTGCTCCAGCCGGCACTGAAGGAGAAGGATGGATCAGCAAAATACGTCGTAAAGGAAATTTTGGAAGATCAGGTATGATTCAAATTGATTTTGGTTCAATCACGAGTCTCGATGGTACCCCCATACTTCTTACTTTGGGAGATAAATCAATTCAAGAAAACAAAGCACTTGCGTATGCAATTGGAACCAGTATTGTTGGTTTGGTTGCGCTTGGCCCGATCGGAGCTGTCGCTGGATTTTTAATCAATGGAGAACCAGCCAAAGTTGAATCAGGAAGTGAGCTATTTGTGGAAACCACTCAGGAATTGATTGTATCCGGTCCAATTGCGACATCATTTTCCAATCAAACTTATCAAGGTCAAACCACTGCTGAAATTGAGACCTACCAACCCGCCTATAATGATCAAGATCAAAATATCCCAGAAGTTGAAATTGAAGTTAAGCCGGTTGAAACTTGGAATACTGAGGAAGATATTGAACAAACAATTGATGTCACCAGCATTGCCACACCGATTCCAATCCAACAGCCTAAACCTTCACCCACATCTGGTATTGATGTTGAAATTAAACCTTACCAGGAAGGAGATTTTTAGATTATGAATAAAAAAACCCTGATCCTTTTCCTCCTTATACCCTGCTTGGTTGTGTTATTTGTTAGTCATACATCATTCGCAGCGAAATCTGATGCCGATAAAATTTATTCTCAAACTGAAAAAAAATGGACACAAAGCCAAACCATTGGCGATGCTTTTTCGGTAAAAGCGGTATTTTGGAACCCAGAATTGGTGCAAGCCTGGGTCGCTAAATACGGAGCAGAAAACCTCCTCTCTTTAGAAGAGCAAACTGCTTACCATCGTGATTTCATACAACGAGAGCGTTTCCAACGGTATTTAGTTTTTGATGTCACTATTGAAAAACTCACGGGACCTGCTCTTTTCCCGTTGAATTTTACTAAAAACACCTATTTAATCGATGATAAAGGGAATAAATATTATCCACTTGAGTTTCCCCGTGAATTTGACGATAAAATTTTTGATAAAGTATCAGGAAAAATGTATTTCAGCCGAATCGGAAAAGATGAGCAACCAATAGTTGGTCCAGATACCAAGAAAATCACCCTTCATTTTTCCCATTTATCAATCGAACCTTCCTATGTTGCCCAAGAAATCGAACTCACTTGGAAAGATCCCTATATTCCTCCTGATTATACCCAAGTGAGTTGGCAACCAGAACTCGAAGAAGAACTCCTCCGTTTACAAGAAAGAATTATTTTGTTAGAAGCAGAAAAGAAAGAGCTCATTGAAAATCAAAAATTGATTGAATCAGAAATTGAAAATGTAAAAAATAAAATCGAGGAGCTGCAATCAAACTTAAAACAATGAACCAGTTTCATCTCTTTTTTATAAAAGCGATGAAAAAACCACTATTAGTCGCTATTTTTCTATTATTAACTGTGCCTTTAACAACAAGCATCGGAGCAAAAGAAGGCATTCGAATTAATGCCGATACCCTCCTTTATGACGACCTTGGTTCGCAGGTTGAAGCGTATGGAAATGTCCAGTTATCCTGGAAGGACATTTCCTTTGCAACCAATCAGCTGCTTTTTCGTTTCGATACGTCGGAAGCCTTTATCCCAGGTTTTATTAAGGCCCGCTTTGGGAGTTACCAAATCAGTGCGGAAAAAATGTACTATAACTTTCAAACCAGAAATGGTTGGTTTGAAAGCGCAGAATTGATATACGAATTAGACGAAGGAGGTAATCTTTACTTCCGAGGCTCCAAGATCGAATATCAAAAAGGAAAATGGACCGGTACTGATCTATTGGTAACTGGATGTCCACATTCACCTCCCTTATATAGCGTTCGTGCTAAGGAAGTATTAATCTATCCACAGGATCGGATTTTAATTAATGGATTAGAGTTCTATATCAAGGAAAAAAGAATTATTCAACTCCCTGCCTATTCTCGGCTTCTCAATAATCATGGTGCTAATTTTATACCGAGTTTAGGGTATCAAAGAAAAAAGGGATTTTTTGTTGAAGGTAACTATGAATATCTTTTTTCGGAAAACTTATTATTCCAGGCTAATCTCTCCTATTCTACTTTACAAAGCAGTCAAATAAGCAGTGACATAACACTCCAGTATCCCTATTTCGAGGCACGGATATTTATTGACCTTTGGCAAAACGAAAAACCGACTATTGGTGGTTATACCCATTATCAAAAAAATGGTTTATCTCTCTGGATGCTCGGTATTGAAAACGAACGATTTAATGATGAAATCATTAGCCGCCTCCCCCAATTCATTGCCTCTTATCGTACTGAATCTGAAGATGGATTTTTCATAGAAGCGAACTTCAGTTATGGAAAATTTACTCAGGATGATTTGAGTGACTGGCGAAATGATTCTTACTTCAGTGCTGGAATTGAAAAAAAGAGCTACGGGGGGAAAGTTTACTATCAGAACATCACCCTTTCCACTCTTGACGATGCAACTGTCTGGGGAGGAAAGGTTTGGGCGGAAAAGGAATTTTCTCCTCGTTTTAGCGCTGAGGTATTCTATGAATATACTCAAGTAAATGGAGAAACCTATTTTTTCTTTGATCCAAAAGATACCAGTATTTTCGGTTTGGAGTTGGTGTATGGTGACCTTGACCAAAGTTATCTTCGGCTTCGGGGTGAGTATGATCTCAATATTGGAGGTTTAGGTGATATTGTGGCTGGAATCGGCTTAGGCAGTAAAGAATTATCAGTTGGCATGGAAACGATGTACTCTTTTCCCGACCAAAACTGGGAAGAGCGTCGTTATTATGTTCGAAAACAGTTAGAAGAGTGTATCAATATTGAAGCTTCCTATTGGGAATCCGATAAAACCTTTTTTGTGAGTGTTAATTTGGCTGGGCTTGATCAGAGAAAACACATCGAAAGCTTATTTGATGAACATGAAGAGTTTGATCTCTTTAACTTGAGTCGTGAAAAATAAAAAATTACAAACCAATATTATTTATTAAGAAACCATTGAAGAATCGGAACGAAAATGAGTTCCCAGTGAGACGGGGTTTCTTAAGGCTGCTTCAACCACCAATAGCCCGGCATCAACGCTATTTTCTAATTCAAGCAAAGAGCCAGATGCGCCTAAATGATTCTTCATTTGAACGACTTGTTTTTTTAGACCACTGAGCACTTCTAAAGCATATTTCAACCCTGATTGGTTCCGAATGAGTCCGACGAATTTCCACATGGTATCTTGAATAATTTTCCGCATACTCTCCAAAATTGCCTCTGATGGGGGATTTCCATATGCATATTCGAATGGAATTATTCGAGGTTGTTCCTTGGTAGCCGGGTTTTTAATAATATCGTGAGAAGCTCGGTAGGCAAAGGTTAATCCTTCTAAAAGGCTGGTGGAAGCCAAACGATTGGCACCATGCACACCGGTGCAAGCAACTTCGCCAATCGCATAGAGTCGTTTAATCGAGGTACGACCAAAGCTATCGGTTAGTATTCCCCCACAGCAAAAATGGGCTCCTGGTGCAACTGGTATTGGTTCTTGGGTAATATCAATCCCTCGGTATAAACATTCTTCATAGATGGTCGGGAAGGTCATTTTTATTTTTTCCGATGAAATCGCGTGACAAAGGTCAAGAAAAACGCAATGGGCATTCTGATTGAGCATCTCTTCAAAGATTGCCCGGGAGACAACATCACGAGGTGCTAAACTTCCCAAATGATGATATTTGTGCATAAAAGCCTTCCCATCATGGTTTATGAGTTCAGCTCCCTCACCTCGAACCGTTTCGGAAATAAGAAAAGTTTGGGAATACTCAGGACTAAAAAGAAGAGTAGGATGGAATTGAACATATTCCATATTTTGTAGGATTGCACCAGCTCGATTCGCTATGGCATACCCATCACCGGTATTCCAAGGTCCTCCAGTTGAATATTGGTAAAGAGAATTTAATCCACCCGTGGCCAAAATGGTTGCCCGAGCAAAAAAGGGTGTTATGGTCCCTTTGCGAGGGTCGAGTAGATAAACTCCAAGACACTCCGGATTTTCATAGCGAGATCGAGGCGAAAGTTGATACCGATTGGAAAGAATCAAGCCAACTGCATAGGTGTTTTTTTTAACCTCAATAAGATGTTCTTTAAGGATTCCTTCATGGAGTGCTTTTTGAATAGCTCTACCGGTACAATCCTTCACATGAAGGACCCGCCTACAAGAATGTGCCGCTTCCTGAAAAAGATCCCATTCACCATGCTCATCAACTTCAAATGGAACCCGAAGTTTTTGAATAAATAATCTTTTTACCAAAGAAGGACCAATCTTGGCTACGACTTTTGCACTTTTTTCGAAAGCACTACCATCTGAAGCATTGATAATATCTTGTTTGAGAATCTTCCAAGAATCATTTTTACCTCGAAATACAATTCCTCCCTGGGCTTTTTCGGTGTTTGTTTCCTCAAACGATTGACTCTTGCTTACTAACAAGACTCGTTGAGATTTTTCCGCCAGAAAAAGCGCGGCACTACTGCCTGCAATTCCATTTCCAATAATCAAAGCATCATAGTACATCTGTAACTTCTTCTACCTCCAAATTCAAGTCCAACCATATAGCGTGATGGGTAATATACCCAGTGGAAATAACATCAACACCTTGTTCGGCAATTTCTCTTACCGTTTCTAAGTTGACACCGCCTGAAGCCTCGATGATTGATCTTTTATTAATCATTTTTACTGCTTCTTTAATTTGTTTGATGTCCATATTATCTAACATAATCACGTCAGCCTTTTCTTCGATTGCTTCCTCAACTTGAAGTAAATTTTCGCATTCAACTACAATTCGTGCTGTAAAGGGAATGGCTGGCCTCACTCTTTGGATGGCATTCTTTACCGATCCACAAATCGATATGTGGTTGTCTTTGATAAGAGCGCAATCATATAAACCTAATCGGTGATTCACTCCACCTCCACAACGGACGGCATATTTCTCAAAAATCCTCAAACCAGGGCTGGTTTTTCTGGTATCAGCTATTTTTACCGGTAAACCTTTAACCGCATCGACAAACTCTTTGGTTTTTGCAGCAATTCCACATAATCTTTGTAACAAGTTAAGAGCAACCCTTTCTCCCATTAATATTGCTCTGGTTTGTCCGATAACTTCTAAAACGCAATCACCTCTTTGAAATTCTTCCCCTTCTTTAATATGGATTTTTTCTTTTATCAGTGGGTCAATGAGATTGAAAAGGCGAATTACAAAGGGACCTCCCGACATTATTCCTTTTTCTTTAGCAATAATTCTTGCTCGAACTGGCTTTAAGCTGAGGTTTCCCAAGCCTTGTGTCGTGATATCATCAAAGCCTAAGTCTTCTTCTAAAAAGATTTGCAACCT
>JAAYUP010000319.1 GCA_012517635.1 Candidatus Atribacter alterifermentans | reverse complement strand
ATTATATTGAGCTGTCTGCCCTTCCAAGGAGGGGTCATTCAAGAGTCTCCATGTTTCCTCTTCAGATCCCTCTTGTTTTGAGGCTTTCAGCTTCTTTCTCCGTCTCCTCTCCTGGGCCTACCAATTCGCAGCACCTCCTTTCATTGCCCTTTGGAGTTTGAGACGAGATCGCCATGATTCATGCACTCACGTATAATATACGATAAAAAACAAAAAAAGACTACAATTTATTGAAAAAAAAGTAAAAAAAGAAATGAGAAAACAACCTCAGTCAAAAGCCCCTTTCTTTCTATACCATACCATAACAAATTATTTAAAAAATGAAAAGTCCCTTAATCCAAATTAATGAAAAAAAATTACTTTTTCCTGAAGGCAAATAATTTTAGAACAACCTGATTCCAAAACGTTTCCCTATTAAAGGCGAGGAGTTCATATTGTGGATTGTAAGATTTATAGGGAAAATAAATACTCAGACCATGGGAATTTTCCACACCAGAACCGTGAATTCTATTATAAAGAACAACACGAGAAAGAAAAGTATTAATCGTAAAGGCTGCAGATTTTACCTCTGAAGATCGAACTCTACTATTTGTTGCAAGGAGTTGAGAAAAGTCACCCAAATCGATAAAGTCATAATCACTATAGTATTGGCTGGTATCCCCAACCTCAATATAAATTTGTGGTGAGGTTTGATTATCCGATAAAATGGCTTTGGATAGCTGTCCAATACTGGTTGTTAATTCTTCCAATTGGTTGAGATCGGTAACTGAAATGTTTACATCTTGTAAAGGAAATTGACTCATAAAACTATCGGCAATGATATAGGCGAGTTGGTTTTCATTCATGGTTGGGTTGGTGACGAGACTTTCAAGAAAGGTAGCATAATCCCACCCATCTCCTGGAACACTTTCTTGAGATGCGACCATCAGGTTTGAACTCTCCCGGACTTCATAGGCTACTTCTATCATAGCCATTAAACAGGCATCCATACCAAGTAGATTGATTGGTTTGCTGAGAATAGATTTTGCTCTCAGCAATGCCTGACCTAATTCAGGAATGGTAATAGAATCGTTGTTGGAGGTTTGATCAAAGGAAATATTTTTTCCTTTAAAACCAGACCCATGATTCCAAAGAATAAGGACATATTTATCAGCTGGATAATTTTGGGCACAGAATCGAATAAAATCAACTAAGTTATTGGCATCACCCATGTTAATTTCACCCAAATGCTGGAGAACCTTCGAGTTCATTTTTAAAGGATCGCTATCTTTTTCGACAAAATATCGGATTGCTGGTCCTTGTAATGAGTCATGTTGAACTAAAATATTGACCTTATCACTCGATCCGACTATTTCCATAGAATGAAGATCAGCTATCGCTTGATTATCAAGGTCATTATCGCCATTGAGGAAAATCATAACTGTCCAATGAGCTTTCGTTTTTTCATAACCGGGTAATTGGCTGACTGGACCAATGCAACCATTGAGGATAAAGGCGAGAAAAAGAAGGGCAAAAACAACAATAAACCAGTAATAAATATTAGGCTTTCGTGTTTTTTGTATATGAGTGTTCAAAAAAACCTCCTGGTATTTGCTAAAATTTTTCTATAGTATAGACTTTTATATCGCCTAGCGACAACACGACGAAAAAATCCGCTCAAAAATTTACCTCCCCCTTTAGAAAAGGATTAGGGGGATTTGAGTTTTTTCCTGCTCCGTCATTGCGAGGAACGGAGTGACATGGCAATCTCATTTCATGTTTTTTTAAAAAAAATCAAAAGATGAGATCCTCACGGCTTCTGAATACGAAGCCTCAGGATGACGCCTGAGTGTCAGATGAGATCCTCACGCCTTCGAAAAACGAGGACTCATGATGAAGGGTGTGGTGTTAGATGAGATCCTCACGCGGAAAACACCGATCAGGATGACGGATGAAAGGCACACCCCCCTCAATGGGGGAATTCATTTGATGATATTTTCAGGATTGGATACAATTAAAATTGCACTTCGACTTCGATGCGTGAAATATCAGCACCCGTTTCGCTGGTTTCGCCGGTCGTATCTGTAAAAGAAAAAAATCTCTGGTATTGAATTTTAAGAACTCGATAGTTGCTGAGTGAGTCAAGAACATTTCCCTGTATATCGGTAGTTACTGCCATGAATTCAATGGAACTCGGACTATTGAGTTCTTCTAAATTAATTGTCATAGTTACAGTTACATCATTGACACTGGCATCATTGATGAAAATTTGAGTTCCATCGGGTTTTTTTAAGTAGAAATTACCTCCCTCATAACGGGCGACATAGTAATTATCCCAGGTATTGGGGTCAGCTTTAGGACCAGTCAGGATATTGCCGTCAGTGTCAAAAACAAAATAATAAATAAATTGTGACGAAGCTAATCCTCTCATAATTCCTTGAACAGTCATGGTTTTTCCAATTTCTCCCCAACTTGGCTGGTCACCACGGGCACAACCGGCGACTATAATGCTTGTTACCAAGACGGCTAATATTAGTATAGGTAGCGATTTTCCTTTCATAATGATTTCTCCTTAATGAATAATTTTCTGTTTCGATTCTCATACCGCTTAGTGGTATGAGAATCTATCCTCCCAAAGTAACTTTTTGAGAAGGAAAAGCCTTAATGGTATATTCAAGCCAGAAAGTGTCTCGAGGTTTGTCATAATAAAAAGTAACTTCTCGACAATGAAGATCACGTGTGACTCCAACTTCTAAACCCTGGAGATCACCATTGGTAAGATTCCACGTTCCATCAATCGACAATTTCCAATCTTTATTGATTCTCCAAGTTGTGTCAACTGCCAAACCCAACCAATCACCAGTATCAAAATCATAGCTCCCTTTCAAGGTGATGGAATGCTCGTCATTTTCATAATATTTGAGGCTGAATATGGTATCGGTAAAATCTTGATTTAAAAAGTCATAACCAGATTCAATTCCGATTTCCCAGTCGTTGCTTTTGTATATAGCACTCAAACTCGCATAATTGGTTTCTCTGGTGGTGTAATCGGTTTTAAAGGGTGTCGCTCCGTCATAACCACTTCGGTTATAATTAAGAGAAATTCTTCCTTGGTCTGAAAGTAATTGAGTTAAAGAAATATTTCCTTCCCAGATATAGCGAGCGAAGCCATTTCCATAAAAATCCTGAATGAAATTTATCGAAGGTTTTAAGGTGGTATTTTCTCCAATTTGGTTGGTTCCGTCTAACTGAAGCTGAAATCGGTAACGTTCATCACGGACATTGGTTTCTTCTTCATAATAGTGTCCTCCCACAAAACTGGTTTTATAATAAAAATCAGATTTTCCAATTCGGGTTCGACTCCCGGCGATTTCAAATTCAGGAATTTTGAAAAAATACCTGCCGGGATCGCCGGTGAATAAATCACCTTCTGGATCGGCATGTCCATCATAGCGGAGAGCATAAACCATGCTTCCCGAGGATTTTTGAAATGAAGCCTGATATTTTAGGTCTTCATCAATATAATTTCCCCATTGGGAAAGCCTTTTATAATCCAAAATAAGCGTTCCAATTAATTTATCTCCAAAATCATAGGTGTAATTGAGATATGAAGCCAAATTGGAATTTTCATTGCTGGCGTTAGAGTTATAAGAAAGGTTGAGGCGGGTGGTTGACCGCCCTTTTTTGTGAATAATGGCCAATTGACTGGAGATAGTGTCTTTTTGATCGTCGAGGAGAAGATTATAATCGGTGTTGAAAGTCAGATCGGTGTATTGATCAAGTTTTTTCTGATATTGAATATTGGCTTTCAGAGTACTCTGGGATTCACTTGGATCTCTATAATAGAGATAAAGTTGGCCTTTTTCATAGGGGTCCTGATGTTCAATATAATGACGAACTCCAATCCCCCAACCATCTTTCTGGTACCAGTCGAGATAAACTGTTCCATAGGAATCATAGTTAACGAAATAATTGAAAAAAAGATTGACATAAAAACCATATGAAGACGATTGTCCAATAATAGGAATAAATGGGAGTTGTTCCTTTCTATCGAGAAATATTACATAGTACGGAAGGGTAAAAATTTTAAATCCAAAATCCCAATAAGATATACCATGTAAAATAACCCTCTTATCCGGAATAATTTCAATTTTTTGGGCATCGATATGATAATGGGGTTTTTCTAAATCACAAGAAGTCATGAATGCATCATCTACAGTGGTTAGATCTGGTTCACGAGTAAGATTTTTTCCCCGAAAAAAAACTTTTCCAACGATTGATCTTCCAGTAAATTCTGATGAAGCATCGAAGAATTCCCAACTCTCAGTATCCCAATTAAAATTGGCTTGACTGGCATAAAACTGTTCTTTATTTTCGGTAACGACAACATCTCCGGTGGCTTCCAGCTGTTTTTTCTGAAGGAAGATGTGAATTTTTTGCCCTTCCAGAACAATATCTTGATAGGTCAATTTTCCATTGATGGCGATTATTTCTTCTCCATCACCATGATAGGTAAGACGTTCTCCAGTTAGTTCAATGGCCTTTTCCTCGGCATTAACTGAAAAAGGAAGACAAATTAATAAGAAGAGAAAAAAGATTAAACGCCGCATCAGGGATTAATCCCCAAGGATAAATTTCGCTTTAATGATTTTTTCTGCCTCTAATGTTTCAGAATCGAGAAAATAGACAGCTTTTCCGACTTGAAGTTCTCGTTCTTTTTCAATAATCAAAATGTCACCTTCCATCTCAATTCTTTCTAATTGATTCTTCTCATCATCCTTAGGGAAATAAGCAGCCTTATTGGTTTTTATAGTGGTTTCTTTCCAAACAATTTCAGAACCATTCTCACTCCTGGCTTCTTCAGTTTCTCCGTTAAAAGTTAGAGTAGTTGCTGTCCAAATAATTGTTGATGTACCGTTTTCTTCTTCCCGCTCTTTTTGTAAAATGACATCACCGGAAAACTGGTAGAGCTCTTCATCGAAGTCACCCTCCATTTTTGTGGCACTTATTTGGGTTTTATCACGAGTCACAGAAACATTGCCTTCAAAAACCCCAGTATTGTCTTTTAAATTAAAATTCAACTCCTGGCATTGAATGCGGTTTTTCCCTTGAACGGCAATCACTTGGCCAATAGCCACAAAAGTTTCTCCTTTTGAATCATAAGTGATTCGATCAGCACTTTCTAAAAGTACTTCTTTTTTTTCAGGAGCTTTTTCCTCGGGTGTTATAGTTGGCTCCTGAGCATGAAGACTCTGGCCAACCAATAACAAAAATAAAGCAGCGAGTATGATAAAAACAGTATGTTTTTTCAAGGGTATTCCCTCCTTTGGAGCGAATTAAATGTATTATATCATTATTAAGAAAATTCGGTTCACTTTAGCGCAGGGCATGATTCCTCATTATAATTTATAAAAAGTCGTTTTAGGAGTATCATGACGGGTATGACGAGGTTCAATGATCAAGATTGAGTAGCGAGAAATTCTCCCTTTATCCAAATGGAGAGGAATCAATAAATATTGAGCTCTTGAGATTGCCACGTTACTTCGTTCCTCGTAACGACGATTCAGAGTACCTTCTCCCATCAAGGGAGAAGGTAAAAACACAATCTAACCAAGCGTGCCAATTTAAAATTTTGCTAAGAGTTTTAAAATTTCGTAATAAGGAGTGGAAATATGATTCAAGAAACAGCGATGAAAATTCTTGATATCCT
Source organism: Candidatus Atribacter alterifermentans (assembly GCA_012517635.1). GTDB lineage: Bacteria > Atribacterota > Atribacteria > Atribacterales > Atribacteraceae > Atribacter > Atribacter alterifermentans. The sequence goes on along the minus strand of JAAYUP010000319.1, from coordinate 11,692 downwards.
TAAAAAACATTTTCCCGATGCTCGATTAATCCTCAATTATCGAAATGTTTTTGAATTATTAGTCGTAACTATTTTAGCGGCTCAGGCTCCCGATGAAAGAGTGAATCAAGTAAGCCCCGCTTTATTCCAAAAGTATCCAAATCCAGCTGCTATGGCTGAAGCGAATGATGAAGAAATGGATAAAATAATTCAAGCCATTAGTTTCTATCGACAAAAAGGGCGTCATATTCGAGCAATGAGCAAGAAAATAGTTCAAGACTTCCAAGGAGAAGTTCCTAAAACCGTGGAAGAACTCGTTCAGCTTAATGGTGTGGGAAGAAAAACTGCCAATATCGTCTTAGCTAATGGTTTTGGTATTCCAGCGATCCCAGTTGATACCCATATAGCAAGAGTTTCTCAAAGATTGGGTTTGTCCGAATTTTCAAACCCCGAACAAATTGAATTGGATCTTACTCGGATTTTCCCACAAGAGAAATGGATACAAGTATCACACCTCTTGGGGTTTTTAGGCCGATATATTTGTCAAGCAAAAAAACCGAAATGCTGGGAATGCCCGGTTTTTGATTGGTGTTCCTATCCGACAAAAAATGCTCAGAAAGGATTAAAAGAAGTTAATTGACGGGAAGAATTTGCCACAATGATCATTTCGACATCGAGATCAATTTGACCAAAAATTTCCCTGGAACTTTGCACCATAAGATCATCGCTCTTATCCTCTAAAAAACGGCCTTCTAATTTTAATTGAATACAATAATCTGAAAAAGGACCCTCACCTTGAAGGGTGAGCTGTCCCAAGATAAACTGCAGGCAATCTAGATTAAGGGTATCTAAAGATCGATAACTGAGAATAAGCAACGTGTCAGACAGGTCCATATTGGAGAAAAGCCGATAGTGACTTCGATTCCGATAGGAAATAATTTCGGAAAATGGTTTACTATAGCCAATTTCAACAACACTATTGGGAGGAGCACTGATCTGAAATTTTTCCCATAATTTTTTAATCTTTTCCCAAGTTTGAGAATCGATAGAAAATTCTTCGGGAGTTTCAATCGGTCCCCAAAGAAATGAATGATCTTGGGGAAAGTAGATATTGAGTTCCAACTCATGAAATCCTTCCCGAAGAATAAAACGCGGTATTTTTATTTTCTTAACAAATTCCAAGTTCATTTCAGACTCAAAAGTTTTTTCTACGGCTCCTTTCAACAGAAGATCAATTTTGAGATTGGGTAACTGAATAGTTTTTTTCCCATGAGTTACCTTACGACTTGTAACAACTGGACCTTCCTGTCGACCAACAAATCGTTGTTGAACCAATCGAGGTTTGATTGGAATGCGGAAACAAGATGGTGGTGTGAGAGCTAAGAACCCCTTTTGGTTTTGAACTTCTAAATAGTAAACATACCCTTCAAATTCTTGAGGAGAAGACAAATAATAATGCCCTTTATTTTTATATTCAGGAAATTCAACATTTCGATAATCTTTGGAACGAAAGGTACGATAAAAAAGCCTGACCCGACAAGGTTCCCGGGTGGTCCATTTCCAAATGAGGTTTTCACCCGTTTCATCTATTTCAATAACAAAAGAAGTAATAAGTTGGAAAGGATCATATTTGGAAATATTAAAATTATTATATTTATCTGGAGTCTCGAATAATTTGTGAAGGCTTATACCATTTTTCCAGCAATATTCTATCTGAGGATAGAGTCTTTCAAGAAGGAGTGGCGATAAAGGTTGAACTTGGTTGGTCAAGTCCATTTTTTTAAATAAAATTGCTTCAGCAGTGCTTTCAATATCCAAAGGGCCAACTTTCATTTCTCTTTTTTGATTGACTTGAAGGTGTTTCATTAGTATCAATTTCTGGCTTAAGAAAACCTCAATAAAACAATGAATTCCCGAAGGAACCCGAAGGTAGAATTCACCTTCATCACTCGATAATCCTCGACAGATTAAATCAGAAGTGCCTGCCATAAGAACATTTATTTCAGCATCACTTAATGGAATAGTGGTTTCACCTTCGATGTGTGGCGTGATTGATGAGATATAGTCCCAAGGATTTTTTTGAATAAAAGGGGCACTATTTGAAACAAATATTGCCCCTTTGAGATATGTCATATTTCCCCCTTTTTTATAGAGAAAAACTTTTCCAATTTCCTCAATTAAAAACTCGGTAAGAAATGTTAAAGGGGAAGCTTCTTTTTCCCTCGCCCTTTATTGCGCCCGATTCATGGAGCAACATGCCATGGTATGTCGAATTTGAATTTTCATTCTCAACTGATAAAAAACGTGGTACAAAGGTCTATTTAAAAAAACAAAATACTCCATACCAAAGATTTAAAGGAATGGAGTATTTTGTTAGAATGAACTTTAGAAGGCGATAATGACCCTTTGAATATGGATTGCCCTTTTTCTTCCTGAATCACCTTCAATTCGTAAACGATTGTTCCCTTCAACTAAGCTCTGTATAGGAATATTAACTACTTTTGGATTATCGGGTTCAATGATTCCGCTATCGAGGTTGATATTTAAAGGATTTCTGTTATTGAAAGTCACACGAACCCTTGCTCCAGAATCCCCTTGAGCCCAAATATAAAGACTTGCTTTTTCTGGAATTGATCCTGGTGAGAAGGATAAATCAATATAATTTCCACTAAGAATCTCGAGAGTATAGGTGTTGCTTAGCGAGTAATCATTGACTAAGTTCCCGGTATATCTCATGGTCAAGAAATTATGTTCTGCTGCTCCATTTCCAAAATCAAAGTAATAAAGAGTATTGGTCGGTGTGACGGGGAATATTGGTTCAATGACACCTGAGATGGTTGTGGTTGTAGCTCCCAATCCGGTTACTCCTCGGAATTCTGCAGTGATAGAAACCGTTGTTACATCATTGACTTCTGGAGCATAATAGATGACAGTTACTCGCCCCGATGCATCGGTCGCAACTGATGATTTGTTAAAACTTCCCAGATCACTTGTCCAATAGAGAGTTCTCCCGTTTATTGGATTTCCATTACTATCCCGTAAGGTTGCGGTAAGACGAACTTCATCCCCCGGTCTTGCAGAAAAAGATGTTGGATTCATTATAATTTCAGTTGATCGGGTTCGACTAATAATATTCACTGTAGATTGAGCGTAACTAGGGGATGCTCCTCCGCCCCCAGAAAAATTGACATTGATTACCGCTGTGGTTGGTCGATTCGTGTTTGGTGCATAATAATCAACTGATGACCTACCATTCATGTCAGTCAATGTATTATATGATGACAAACTCCCATTATCAGTTGACCAGTTAAGGCTTGCTCCTCTTAAGGGTCGGCCATTTACATCGGTAAGCTGGGCAGTCATCGTGTAGCTGGAACCTGGTTCTATGGTAAAAGAGGAGGGTTCAAGTGAAAGAGTGGTTGATCGGGAACGAGCAGCAACATTAAAGTGTGTTCGGTTTACTGCTGAAAGGGGGAATTGGCGTCCACTTTGGTGGGGAGATTCAATAAAGCTTTGAATTTGATTATCTCCAACGGGCTTTGGAGTGTAAAGGATGACCAAGTGTTCGACACCGACCGGTCCATTAACGGTACTATTAAGCACAAGATTGCTACCAGCGTTGACTCTCTGATCACGAACTAAAATAATAACCCCACCATCGGGGGTATAGTCGAATATGTTGATATAGCCAGCGCTTGTAGCTCCATACCGAATTGTAATCGGATCTCCGATATAATAGGTTGCATCTTCGCCCCGATCGACAGAAATGTTTACTGATGGAGAACGGGGGATTGAGATATACACATTGGGGTTTAGGTTGAAACGAAATGTCACTCTTGGTTGTGCACCTGCTGGTAATATGGACAACATCAAAATTCCCAGGACCATGAGCAGAAAACCAATAAAGACTGTTTTTTTTCTTATCATGGAAACTCCTCCTTTTTTTCTTTTCACTTTAAAAATTGATATGAAATTTACCCAAAAGAATGAAATTTCACAAAAATTTTCATTTTTATTATATCATACAGTTTTATAAGGAATTTTGTTCCCCATCGATGTAGTAGTTTTAATGGTGATTCTTGAATATAAAAATGAGTGAGGATCTCAAAGAATTTAGGAAACAAATCGAATCCCTCTCAAATTCCCTTTATCCAAAGGGAGAGGTCAATATATAGGAAATTGGCTGAAATTGTATTTTCAAAATAAAACTGGAATTATTTTAAGCAATCTTTTTTAATTCGATCTATTAATTCTGTAAATGTTGAAAAAACCTCAGCATGATGTTGAACCAGTAAATTAAGCTTATTGTTCGCTTGACCTTCGGTATAATCCCAATGGTGATTAAGGGAATCTTGAAGGAAAAGGACCTTTTTCCCTCTTTCTTGAAGTGAGATCGCTAAATCTAAATTTTTCAGATTCCCCCTCCCCCAATATCCGGGGGCTATAAAAACATAGTCAGATTGAACAGCTAAATTTATAGCTTTTTGAAAGTTTTCATCAGATATTGGAGAAAATGGCTTTTCAATAATAACCGGTATTCCTAATTTTGATGCCATTTCTTGGTCAGAGTCGAATTGGTTTACGATTCCTACGGTTATCGCAAAACCAACCTCAAGAAATTCTTTCATGAAATTGCTACCGCTTCCCCCACCACAAATGAGATGGATGGAGGTATTTAGAGATTCTAATTTCTTCTTCATTCCCAACGGCATAAAAAAGGGCCTCAGGGAATAAGGATGAATTTCCTCTAAAAACTCAACACCAAATAATTCTTGAACTTGAGGAGCATGAAGAGATTGAGCTACTAAACCATAATGAACGATCTCCCCTTTTTTTAAAAAAAATACCTGGTTGCAAAATTGAGAAACTAAATTAATGTCGTGAAAAACACCTAATATAGTTATTCCCTTCTTTTGAAGTTGGTAGAGGATGTGCATAATATCAAGTTGATGAAGGATATCTAAGTGGCTAGTTGGTTCATCAAGGAGGAGAATATGAGGTTCCTGGGCTAAGGCACGTGCTATCATAACTCGTTGTTTTTCACCACCGGATAATTCCCGAAAAGGGCGATTGGCAAACTGCTGAGTATTGGTAATTTGTAAAGCATTTAGAACAGCGTCAATATCTTGTTGGTCTTCTTTTTGCCAGCGTCTCCAGTGGGGGAATCTTCCCATCATAATGACATCATAACACTCAAGGTCCAGATTGAAATTCGTTTCTTGAAAAACGATAGCAATTTCTTGGGACCAATTTTTACGGGAGAGCTTTTTGGAGTTTTTCCCAGAAATAAAGATAGATCCATTGTCGGGCATGAGAAGTCCAGATAAGAGGTAAAGCAATGTGCTTTTCCCTGAGCCATTTGGCCCTAAAATGCCGACAAAATCTCCTTCCTGGACATTAAAAGAGATATTGTGAAAAACCTGGCGATCTCCATAGGAAAAGATTAGGTTTTTTACTGAAAGGGAATAGTTTACCACCCTTTCTTTTTCCTCCTTAAAAGGTAAATAAAGAAAGGTGCGCCCATTAAGCTGGTTAATACCCCAACTGGTAATTCGACAGGATGGAGGAGGGTCCGGGAAAAGATGTCAGCCCAGAGTAGTACACTGCTTCCTAAAAAAAGAGATGCAGGAAGCAGCTGACGGTGATCCTCGCCGATGATGATTCGAATAACATGAGGAACGACTAAGCCAACAAAACCGATGACTCCACTTACTGAAACGGATGCAGCAACTAAAAGAGACGTAGTGAATAAGAGAATTTTTTTGGTTTTTTCTACATCAACACCCATACTTTCAGCAACTTTTTCTCCTAAAAGAAAAGTATTTAACTCTCGAGAAAAGGAGAAAATAACAGGGAGTCCAATTAAAAATAATGGCAAGAAAGTATAAACCTTATTCCAACTGCTATTCCAGAAACCACCCATTATCCAAAATACCATTTGATGCAAATTTTCTCCAGCCAAAAACATTCCCAGTGAGATAAGCGCTGAAAAGAAAAAGCCGATAGCAACTCCGGCAAGGAGCATGATTTGTAGGGGCATTTTATGTCCTATTTGACCCAAACGAAGAACCAAAAAAGTAGTTGCCAATGCAAATAGGAATGAAAAGAGAGGGAGAGTGATAAAGCCCAGTGAAATACCACTTAAGATTGCTACAATGGCTCCGACAGCACCACCAGAACTAATTCCTAAAACATAGGGATCGACTAAAGGATTTTGGAATAGGCCTTGAAGGACTGCACCACTTAAAGAAAGAGCAGCACCAACCAAAACTGAAAGAATTAAACGGGGCATTCGAATTTCAAAGAGGATGGTTCTCTCTGAAGGCAACAGCGAAGCAGGGCGTAAGAAGGACAATAAATCTGAGATTTGAAAACGACCACCGCCGATTCCCAAAGAAAATATCATACTCAAAACAAGAATAATAAAAAAAATAAAAATAATTTGCCTTTTCTTTGACGTCTTCATTTTACCTTTATTTCTGAATTTTATATTCTCCAAAAATTTCTGGATGGATGATTTGAGCAAAGTTTTCAAGTGCGGAAACGACTCGAGGCCCTGGCCGAGAAACTAAATTAGAATCAATTAAATAAACTTGATTATTTTTTACCGCATTTACTGTCTGAAGCCGATTATCGGTTGTAACAAATTGATAGAGCTGATTTTCCTCATTTTTCCCATGATTTTCAATAACAGTAATTATAGAAGGATTTCTTTTTAAAATCTCTTCAAAATCTATTGTTGAATAACCCTGAATATCCTCAGCCAAATTTTTCCCACCAGCTAAAGTTATAAATTCATTGATAAAGGTATTTTTTCCGGCTGTCCAGATAGGATCGTGCCAAATAATATGGAAAACCAGTGGTTTTTGATGATCTGGAATTGTTTGAGAGAGATCCTTTATTTTTTTAAGTTGATCCTTCATAGTTTTTACCAGGTTTGAACCAGAAGTTTCCACCCCGCATAAAACTGCAACTTTGTATATATCTTCAATGACTTCCTCAATGGTATCTGATTGAAGGGTAAAAACTGGAAGATTGAGTTCACGAAGGCGGGTAATAGTCTCTTCGGGGGTTAATGAACTAGCTAAAATCAAGTCAGGCTGAAGAGTGAGGATTTTTTCCAAATCTATTTCAGTAACATTCCCGATTTTTTCCTTTTCTAAGGCTTCTATGGGCTCATCACAATAAGTAGTCACTCCAACAATTTTATCATTTAAACCAAGTGCAAAAAGGATTTCAGTATTTCCAGGGGCGAGAGAAATAATGCGATTTGGAGGTTGGGAGAGACTGAGAGTAAATCCAGTTGCATCGGTGGCGCTTAGTGGCTGAGAAAATGATATTGTGGAAGAAAAGACTAAAATTAATATGGTTAAAATAGCAATAACCCTGAGTTTACTCATTTTATTCTCCTTATTTGTTATTAGCCTGATTAGTTCTACGTGGGAAGAAGAGGGAGATGAGGGAGGGTTTCCCAAGATTCTGGTGGCGGTCCAGAAGCTTTTTCCCACCTCCTCTTTCCGCGAAGAGTGGCAAGGATGTTTTGGATGGGTTTCCTGACTTCTGAATATAATCATCTGGCTGTGCCTTCCCAGTTATAATAACCAGTGGCATAATATACAACCATCATTTTCAGTTACAGTGGCGGGACCGCGCCGGATTCACACCGGACTTCCCCGAAAGAATAACCAAAACAACTATGCGGTGAGTATATCATATTCGAATCGCATCAACAACATTTTCAAATTTTATCTCAGAAGTGAATTCTTATAAGATGAATTATTGTCTTTTGGGGCGCTTTTGAGGCATTAGTTGAGGATGGAAATGAGTTACCCCCTCACCCCTTCTCCCCCCCCTCACCCCCTCAGTCTTTCTTGATGGGAGAAGGTGAGGATGAGGGTGAATGCCCAAGATTCGACATGCCATGGCATGTCGCTACAATAATCGGTCATAATTAATTGGGCAACTACGTAAAAAATCTTTTGTAGGGGCTTAATCGAATAAGCAAGAGGTTTTTTGAATTATATTAAATACTGTTAACTTCATTCATTTGCTTTGGCACTTATCGAGCAAGGAAAAACCAAATTACTCCCCAAGAAAATACCAATAGGAATGGGAAAAAGAGCAGCCGGTAGGTAGAAATGAGGTCGCTTTTAAAATGGCGGCAGGTGAGGATTAAACAAAGATGAGCTGGCGAAAAAGTAATTCCAGCATAACCAGATATAAATATGAGAGGAAAAATCTGTTGGATGGAATATTCAGTAAACAGCGGAAGAATAATAGGAAAGGCAATACCGATAAAAGCTGACGAATAACCACTGATGAGGGCAATGAGAAAAGGAATGACCATTCCAATAAACAATATTGGAAAATGGCTTGAAAGAAAGGAGCCTACCAAAATAGGGATACTTCCACTTTCAAGAATGACGGTTTTAAAAAGTATGACCCCAACCACATCCAACATCATAGCCCAGGAAAACCGATGAAACATCAATCGTGATAAGGTGGTAAGGTTCATACGGTGAAAAAAGACACAAAAGACTATTCCCATTGCGGCTCCTAACCATACTGGTTGGTTAAGGAGCACGACAAAAACAGGAATAAGGATAGGTACAAATAACCGAAGCAAGGTTTTCAAGGGCATCGGTTCAGTTTTTATCATGGCATTTGATACTGGTTTTTGGTTTTTTATGACTAACCAACCACCGATTAAAGCGAATAGCGTAAAGGGGAGGTGGTGAATAATAATCCAGGCTAGAGATAATCCTGTAATAGTAGAAGCCATTAATATGACAGGATAGAGCGGGAGGAAATACTCCCATACATGTCGATACCAATAATTAATAAAGGTAAGCAATTGGCTTGATAATAAACTGGATGAATAAGAAGCTTCGATCAAAGGGGCAGAAAAAAGCGCACCACCGGGCATGGGAAGGAGCCCAATCAGAGCCGATAAGGCTGGGGATACCAATCGGGAATCACGAATTCGTTCTTCAATACCCTGCACGAGCTTAACAAGTTCCCCATTGTTGGATAGTAAATTTCCTAACAACATAATAGAAAAAACACTAAGCAACAAATTGGTATTTTCGTAAACAAAAAATCCTAAAGGGAAAATCGAGAAGAATTTCGATAAGGGAATTTGGAACAAAATCCAAAAAAGGAAAGAAGCCAATATAAGACTTAGACCGATATTCAATTTCTTTTTGATAAGGACCAGGATAAAGGCAAAAATGATTAATATTTTTATCAGAACCGGCATGGTATTATTGGGAATGAAGATTGATAAATTTGGTCATTTGTTCGACGATTTCATCTGGTTTTTCTTCCTGGGGCATATGACCACATTGATGAATTTCCAAGAAGTCGGCGTTTTTGAAGGAAGCAGTTAATCGTCTTATTTCAGAGATTTTTACCCAAGCATCTTCTTTTCCGCTCATAATAAAAATTGGTAAAGTAAGACTTTTTAGATCAGGAAAAACATGGTTTCGAGAAGAATCTCGTAAATAATAGTAAAGTGCCAAGCCACTTCTGGGATTTTGAAGAATTGGGTTGGCTACTCGATTGAATAGATCTAGGTCGATTATATTCTTATCAAAAACTGCATCCTGGAGTGTTTTTGTCAGTTTAATTTCGGACCGCAGTGTCTTATTGGCAATAGATATAATACCAGTTCTCAAGAGAGGATTGGCAAAAATGAAACCTGACAAGGGAACTCCGCGAACCGAAAATACCGCGGGACTAATAAGAAATAAAGCTTGTACTCTCTCGGGATGAAGCAAAGCCATTCGGATAGCGAGAGTTCCACCTAAGGAATGACCGATAATGATAACTTTTTTGACTGAAAGAATATCGAGGAGTTCGATAAGCTGTTGAGCAAGATGACGATGAGAGTACTTCCCCATCCGCTGAGCAGTTGATTGTCCATGGCCTGGAAGATCAACCAAAATAAACCGATATTTTTCTTTCGGAAGACGATTCAAAATTTTTTGCCAAGTCAGGAGATTTTCTCCTAATCCATGGATCATTAATAAGGGAAAATTATCTGTTTTTCCAGAATCAATATAATGGATCATATTTTTACCAATTTTAACTTGGTTGGAATAAGCAAAGCCTCTTGGTGAGAAAGCTATTATAAATAGAAAAATCAAGGTAAAAACCGAAAGTTTTAAATGATAGTTGGTATCGGTTGGTTTCGACACTGATTATCACTCAACCGGTTTTATTTCCATATCATGGATAATCGATTTTGCCTGGAGCATTTGGTTCTCTTTAACTTGAACTTCTATTGGGCCGGTATCACCAAAATAGGCGATTCCACCATAAGGTTGAGTTGATGGCTTTAAAATTACGTTGATACCCTCAGCCTCTAAAAAGCCTTTAATAAGTTCAGCTTCTATATTATTTTGAGCTAGTTTTACAGTCCGGTAATCCATGTCGATCCCGCCTTAAAAAGTTTTCTTCAATTATTATTATAACTATTCTTTTTTATAAATACAGCGAGGAAGAAAATAATGACTATGATGAATGGCAAACAAATCAATTATAATAATAAAAAAGATACTTTTTGAGGGGATGTTTTGGTGTTGGAGGGATCAGGGGATCGCTTTCAGCGAGAAACCAAATATATTCGAGGAGAAAGCCTAGTAGGTGGAATGAGTTTGGGAAACCTACCAGAACCTTATAAATTGTATACCAACGTTCAGATTGTAAACTTACCGGAACCAAAAGATTTAATTGAAATGAGCCTTGACAAAGCTCTTCGAAAAAGGAAAAGCATCCGGGAATATTCTTCGGAACCAATTCAATTGGATCAGCTTTCCTATATTTTATGGGCAGCTAATGGAATTCGGAACCGAGAAGAAAACCAAGAATTTCGTACCGCCCCTTCGGCGGGCGGCCTTTATCCAGTTGAGACCTATCTTGTGGTCAGCAACGTTTTAGAACTTTATCCCGGTATTTATCATTATTCAGTTCGAAAACATGAATTAGAGACATTAAGAAAAGGAAACTTTACTCGGGAAATAGCCAGAGCTGGAATGGGTCAGGAGATGCTCAGGATGGCGGCGGTTACTTTTGTTTGGACGGCTATCTTTGAACGTTCGAAATGGAAATATCGACAGCGTGCCTACCGTTATATTTACTTAGATGCTGGTCATATTGCTCAAAATCTTGCTCTAGCAGCAACATCCATTGGATTAGGAAGTTGCCAGATTGGAGCTATATATGATGATGAAGTGAATCTCATTATTGGTGTTGATGGAATTGAAGAAAGTGTTCTTTACATGAGTACGGTTGGACAATTAGCAGATTGAGAAAGACCGTGTTGAGTGAAGAGCGATTAAAAGGAAATAAAAGGAGGTTTGTCATGATTCACCATAAAAAAAAGATTTTAATAGTTCTTCTAACGGTTTTTAGCCTTTTCTTTTTAATGACTTTTGTTTCGCATGGTGAGGAAGTTGTTTTGCGAATTGGTTCACCAAATATGGTTAGTACAGCTAATTTGGTTTTTGATGATTATTTGCCGGTTTTTGCCCATATTTCCAATCCTCCTCTAACCAAAATGAGCACCGAGGGACAAATTGTAGGTCAGAGTGCAAAATTAATCGAAGTGAGTTCGGATAATACAATTTGGACTTTTCATCTCGATGATTCACTGTATTGGAGTGATGGTCAAAAAGTAACTCCCCAGGATGTCAAATTTACAATTGAATTT
>JAAYUP010000318.1 GCA_012517635.1 Candidatus Atribacter alterifermentans | reverse complement strand
TTGGCTTGTTTCATTTCATAAGTAGTCCACGCAGCACCATAAATAACTGGGGTTCCAGGATGAATGAGCTGTGATATAACAATTCCAGAAAGGACCTCGGTATTATGAACTGTCAATAAGCCAGCTAAAGTATAAGGTGCTGTGACTCCCGCAATTGGTTGAGGAAGGAGGTCAAGAGGTATCCCTTCTTGAGCAACGAGGAAAAGAGCTTCAACTGCTCCTTTTTCCCAATAGAGAGGACTGGTAGTTGAGAGTTGACTAATCATTGGAGAATAACCCTTCAATTTCTCTTTGCTGGTGATGACTTTACCCATTTCAATTATAGCTTGATTGATTATTTCGCTTTCAGAAGAAAAAAAGATTGGTTTTTTGGAATTTGCAAGAATTGCTTGAACTGCATAAAGGAGGGTGGTTTGGGGGGTCACATCTTGAGGCATAACCGGAACTCCCACCATATCAACTTCAGAAAGTTTATCAGAAAGGATAGCAAAATTTTCAACGTCTTTAACAGTTGAATTACGACGTTCTCCTTTTTCGTTTACTAAGACGAATACTGCGTTATGACCACTCACGCAGTATTGTCCTCCATCTCCTAAAATAAAAGCAAGATCTCCATCTCGTTGGAAAATGGGGAATTGTTTTGGCAGAGTAGATAAACATTCTTCGACTACTGAAGGTGGGAATTTTACTCGTTCATTTTCAAAGTCAACCAGACAACCCTTTTTTTGCAGTAATTCAAGAATTTTTTTACTTTCGACACGAAGACCAACCGATTCAAGTATAACTAAGGAATTTTCATGAATTGCTAAAATTTCATTTTCAGAAAGAACCTTCAAATCGGTTAAATGCATGAAGTTCTCCTTTTTATGAGTTTTAAAAAAGAAGTGTCCTTTGAATTCTTAGGCCTTTTCCTTTAATAATTTATTATAAGACTAAAATCACACAAAACATCTCTCTTTTATCCAAGATATATTTATAGAGATTGGTACCTGTGAAATATTTTTATAAATAAAATTGGGTTATATTTATTATGAAAAAAGTTATAAAATCGATAATTAAGGGAAAATCCCCCTCATTTTTTTGGCTTTCACGACTCGATTCAGTGCCAGCATATAGGCTGCCATTCTCAAAGAACACTGGTATTTCAGATGAAGATTCCAAACCTCATGAAAAGCTTTACTCATAATTTTTAATAGAAGATTGTTCACTTCATTTTCATCCCACATCAAAGACTGAATATTTTGAACCCATTCAAAATAAGATACGACAACTCCACCTGCATTCGCCAAGATATCAGGAACAACAATAATATTTCTTTCATTTAAAATGGTATCGGCATTAAAAGTGGTTGGTCCATTCGCAGCTTCAACGATAATTTTGGCTTGAACCTTTCCTGCGTTATCGAAAGTAATTTGATTTTCTTTTGCTGCTGGAATAAGAAAATCGACTTTGAGACTGAAAAGATCTTGGTTGTTTATAACCGATACTCCAGGAGCATGATAGCCCTCAAGAAGATGATGAGGGTGATGGTTGGTATATTCAATCATCTCTTGGATATGAAGGCCTTCTTCTTTGTAGAAAGAACCACTTATATCACTGACCGCAACAATTCGGCAACCATCTTTAAATAAAAGATAGGCTGCGGCTTGGCCTACATTACCGAACCCTTGAATTGCTATTGAGGAATGAGTTAAATCAATATTCATTTTTTTGGCTATTTCGTTGGTAATAAAAGCGACACCACTCCCAGTGGCTTGTCTTCTTCCCAATGAACCGCCGATTTCAATTGGTTTACCGGTTACAACCCCGGGCACACTGAAACCCTTGAACATGCTAAAGGTGTCCATAATCCATCCCATTACCTCAGCATTAGTATTGAGGTCAGGAGCCGGAATATCTTTTTCAGGACCGATTAAAGGAAGAATCATGGCGGTATAACGACGAGTAATTTGTATAAGCTCATCTTTTGTTAACTTTGAAGGGTCACAACGAACAGCTCCCTTCGCTCCACCATAAGGGATATTAACCACAGCACATTTCCAAGTCATCCAGGCAGCCAAAGCTTTTACTTCGTTAAGGGTTACGTCTAGTGCATATCGAAGTCCACCTTTACAAGGACCTCTACTGCTCGAATGTTGAACTCGATAACCAGTAAACATTTCAACATGTCCGTTATCCATTTCAACTGGGAATGAGACGGTCAGTTCTCTTTCGGGTGATCGAAGTGAGATATAATCATCAAGATCCAAACCAAGCTGATCGGCAGCAGAATCGAGTATATGCAACATATTTTCGTATGGATTATAGCTTTGACTTGCTGTCATTTATAACCTCCAAATTATGAATTATAATTTGCAGCTAAATATTATATATTAATTATAGCAAAAAATGATTCTCCATTTCATTATGTATTAATTTCAGTTGGTGTTTTTCTTTAATGATAATCAGGTTCTTTTCCAGAATATATAAAAGAGCACTTGACTATCCTGTAAATACCGTGAACCGTGAAGTGTGAACCGTGAACCGCTACTCCCGTTATCACCTTCTTAAATTTTTTCCTCGCCCCTGGAGGGAGAGGCGGAGGTGAGGGGGCAGTGCTTTGTGTTTGGGAGAATGTCTTTCTCTTTTAAATGGTTATCCCATCACCAACCTTTGTCCCCGATTTAATTGGAAAATGGTATTCATTTCCTCGGGAGAGAGTTGAAAATCAAAAATATCAAAATTAATCCTTTGATGTTCGGCACTTTTTGCTTTCGGAATTGCGACAACATTTTTTTGCTGGATTAACCAACGAAGCATAACTTGCGGAACGGTTTTCTTATGTTTGCTGGCAATTTTTTCTAAGGTAGGGTTATTAAGATCACGACCTCGGGCAATTGGGCAGTAAGCAGTTAATGAAATATTATTTTTTTGGCAGTAACTCAATATCGAATTTTGGTCAAGAAAAGGATGATATTCGACCTGGACATTCATTATAGGCAAAGAAGATATTTGTTGTGCTTTCAAAAGAAGATCTTTATCAAAATTGCTGACCCCAATAAATCTCAACATCCCCTTATTTTTTAGGTAACTCATTGCTTTAAAAGTATCAGATAAGGGAATATTTGGGTTCGGCCAATGGATGAGTAATAAGTCAACATAATCGGTTTTCAATTTTTTTAAACTCCTTTCTAAAGAACGGATAACATCTTGGTATTGGAGATGGTTTGACCAAACTTTGGTCGTTAGAAATAGTTCATTTCGAGGTACTAACGATCGAGCTAAAGCTTCTCCAATTTCAGTCTCGTTTTCATACATTTCAGCAGTGTCGATATGTCGGTAACCAATCTCAAGGGCAGAAATGGTTGCTTCAAAGCATTCCTTTCCTCTTAAATTCCAAGTTCCAAGCCCAATCACTGGCATTTTCATTTCTAATATTTCAATATATTTCATACTCTTTCCTCCTCATTCCTCAACTTTTTATTCTAACAAGGAATTGCCATAAATCGTGACGGTCAATCAATTTTTTTACCGTGGCTTTATAAAATTTTGGATTCATAACCGGCACTTTTAATTGCTGAAATCAGAATTTGAGGGGTAACTC
>JAAYUP010000317.1 GCA_012517635.1 Candidatus Atribacter alterifermentans | reverse complement strand
TCATTTAATGATATTTACAGGATAGACCCTCATGCTGCTTTCGCAGCACCAGATGAGGATGAAAATACCTTCCCCCTCACCTACACATCTCCCTCCAGGGGCAAGGAAAAAATTTAAGAAGGTGATAACGGGAGTAGAGGTTCACGGTTCACACTTCACGGTTCACGGTATTTTCAGGATAGAATGAGTAATAAAATTTGCAGATATTCATTATTGAAAATATTGGAATCTGTCTTAGGAATAAAAAAAGTAACTATAGCTCCTTTAAAAATACTTTAATTAATATCGAAAAATGGCTGCAATAATTGACTGATTAGGAATGTTTTCTGTTTCTAAGGCATAAACAATCCCACTGTGGTTTAGCGTTTGAGTAGCGCTAAAGTCGAGTAAGTCAATATCGCTTGCTTCACTTTTTTCGTGAATTACAATTTGGTTGGATTCTGGATTAAAACGTCCCCATTTTTCAATGCCAATAGCGACAAAAAGGGTATCTATACGGCCATTAAAAGCAGCTGGAACAATTTCTTCTAATCGTGAAGAAGCAGTTTTATCTCCTTTCTGGAGAAGCGACATGCATTTCTCAAGAGCATTTTTTTGATCTTTGGTAAAGATGGGTTCGACTATTTTCCAAGCTTTTTCATAAAGCTTATCTTTGGGAATATTTTCAGGGTTTCCTTCAATTCCTTCATCGACCAAAAAAGGGTAGGTGTTTACTTCGCGGTAGATGGGAAGTAAATAATCAACTCCTGCAAGAACAAGAGGAATTTTTTCGTTTCGAATATATTCGTGAAGTGACTTATTTACCGCATGGAAGTAACGCTGAATTATTTCTTTAGTTTCATAACCGGCTCCATGACCAAAGAATACTGCCGAACGTTCTCCTCTTGTAGAAGGCGTACTAGTATGGAACTGTAAGAGCTTTTCCATTCCTTCTTGACGAATGACGCTGGCTAAACCTTCAGGAAGACCTTCAAGATCTATTTCATTTACATTGAAACGAGTGCCTTGCATGAGCTTAATCGAGCTCTGACTGAGTGCTAATATAAAAAAGCGTCCGTCACCAACCAACAAAGGGAGGAGGGGTTTAATGTGGAAACGATCAGCGACAACTACGAGTTCTTTAAAACGATAAGGCTGACGGTAATAATGCATATGTGTTTTTGAGAGAAAGACAGCTAAACCATCACTTTGGTGTTCCCAAAAAAGACTATCTTGTTGAATTTTTTTAGCTGGAGCGAGAAATTCTTTGGCGTCGGATTCCCGAAATCCATATCCAACAAGGCGTTTTTCAGCTTCAGATAAAAGATTTTTAAAACGAATTGGATTTTGTTGGGTGTCACCACTTTTTTCCATAGGAGCATATAGAGAAACACATAACCCCTCCTGTTCCTTAAAAAGGTTTTGAATATCTTCTCTGGTAATGATATTCATAGCCATTCCCTCCTATTTAAAGAATTGGGGAAAAAATGCAAAAAACCATTTACATTGATGGATAATATAGAATATTTTAGTTGATATGAATTTATACTTTTTACACTTTTCTATATTTTAACATGAGTTATGAAAATGAGAATTTAATAATGGAGGGAATATAAATGACAGGCTTTGAAAGAATTATTGCAGCTTTGGAAGGGAAAAAAACTGATATTCTTCCTTATATTGATGGATTTGACTGCCTTGAAGCTCGCTTAGCATTTTTTGGTCCACAAGTTATGTCCGGAACGTGGGATGAAATCGCCTTATTGGAAGCCGAGCTTTTTCATTCCGATTGGGTAATTGTACCCGCACCTCTCAATATTCCAGGAGGAGCTGGTATATTCTGCGACGTCTTAACTGAGGACGAAACTCACTTATTAGTAAAAACCTTTTTTGGAGGAATTTGGTATTGGCGTAAAAAGCCCTATTATGCAAAAGCATTTTATAATCCAGTAAAAGATATTGAAGATTTGGAAAAGATACCTGAACCTAATTGGGAGGAACTAAGGAAGCGAATAAAATCGATTAAAGAGCCAATAAAAAGGTTAAAAGATCGAGGATATTTTGTAACCATGGAAGGGAAGGGTTCTTTTGAAGCAACTTGGATGCTCTTTCGAGGTTTAGAGAATACCTGGATGGATATCGCTTCAGAACCAGAACTGGTTAAGAAAATGTCGAGGCGAGCGGTCGATGCAGTCATTAAGTTGGCATTAATGGTGGTTGATGAGTGTGAAGTTGATGGTCTTTGGATAACCAATGATATGGGGACCCAGACAGCAGCATATTTTAGTCCAAAAAGTTATCAAGAACTATTTAAAGAAAATGATAGAAGAATTGTTCAGGCTTTACATTCGCGAGGGAAAAAGGTTATGTTTCACTCTCATGGCAATGTAATGTCACTTTTTCAAGACTTTGTTGATGTTGGTTTTGACTCCATCGACCCCCTGGATGTTTATGATGGTATGGATTTTCAATTCATTAAAGAAAAGTTTGGTGATAAGGTTACTCTCAAAGGTGGTCTTAGTTGCACAATTGGACAGATGAAGAAAGAAGATTTATTGAAGCACATTCAAAATATAGTTACTATTGGTGGTGAGGAAAGGTTTATTCTTTCTGGAGCTGGGGGAGTTCCTCCGGAAATGAGTCTGGAAAATTTTAATGCCTATCGTGATTTTATTTATCGAGCAAGAAGAGGTGATTATAAAAAATCCTAATAAATACAAAAATAAATAAGTTAATTATCTAATTTCTTTGTTATAATAGGTTTTGTACTACTGGAAGGAGGTGTGCTGGAAAGTATTTTGTAATGATTAAAACCCTTAGATTAGCTCGATGAGGGTAAAGAATGATAAGAATTTAAAGGAGGAAAACAGGAATGAAAAGAATCATAGTTCTAAGCTTAATCGTTGTTAGTGTCTTGTTAATTGCTATTGTACCGACTTTTGCAGCCGAGAAACGTTTTGATGGTGTAACATTAAAAGTCTTTGCTAACTCCCACGATCCCATGTTAAAGGCAGTAAAGTGGTCAGTCCCAGTAGTGAAGGAGAAATTCGGGATTGACATTTTAATGGACGAAGCCCCTTATGGAACTCAATTTGACAAAGCTATGTCGGCATTTGTAGCCCATACTGGTCAATATGATGTCATTGTTGGTGCCCATCAATGGACAGGAGCCTGGGCAGATGGTGGTTATGTTATTCCACTGGATGATTTTATAAAAAATGATCCAGAATTTGACCCATCAATCTACGTGGAAAAAGCTTATCAAATTAATTCCGAGTGGAAAGGGAAACAATATGCCCTTCCTTTCAACATGGAAGGCCGTTTAATGTTCTACCGGAAAGACATCTTTGAGAAAGAAGGATTTAAAGTACCGACGAATCTCGACGAATGGCTGAACATCGTTCAATCAATTAATAATAACCCAGAATACAAGGAAAAAGGAATCTGGGGAGCTGTATATATGTATGCAACAGAACAGGGCATATCCTATCCTTTTGAAACCTATTTCCAAATGTTTGATTGGGATAGCGTAAAAACTGAAAATGGTTTTTGGGATGATAATTTCCAAGTCTGCATTGATAAACCAAAAATG
Source organism: Candidatus Atribacter alterifermentans (assembly GCA_012517635.1). Taxonomy (GTDB): domain Bacteria; phylum Atribacterota; class Atribacteria; order Atribacterales; family Atribacteraceae; genus Atribacter; species Atribacter alterifermentans. Next base: position 13,507 of record JAAYUP010000317.1, on the reverse strand, counting down.
GTCGAAGCCTTCCAATTTTGGCAAGATCGCTTAAAAGATATGCCTCCTGGAGTGGAAAGTTATAATCTCCCCGAAGCCTATCAGTTTTATCTCGATGGAAAAGCAGCTATGACCGAGGTATGGCCGCTTACCCTTTATGGTATGCTTCTCGATCCGGCTAATGCAGATTTAAGAGCAAAAACCGGTACAGCTGATATTGCCATCGGTTATCCAATGTCAGGTGGATGGGGATTATTCATTTGTGCAGATTCGAAAGTCCAGGACGCTGCTTGGGAATATATTAAATTCATGACCAATGCTGAAAATGACCTCTTTTTCTTCAAGGAATTTGGTAAGGGACCAAGCGCAAAAGCAACTTATACCGACGAGTCTTTGAAAGAAACCTACGGTGATTGGCTCGAAGGACAGTCGGAAGCTATATCAAAAGCGGTTTGCTTTGGAAAAATTGCTACTATGTCGGAATTCTATGGCGGAAATTTCGCAGTGATTACCAACCAGATTATGACCGGCAAGTTACCAGCTGAAGAAGGTGTCGATAAACTGATTGAAGAATTGAAAGGAATTCTTGAAAGAGCTGGTTACCCTCAGAAATAAACCTAATTCTCCAATTAAAAAAAATAGTTATGGGGAGAATAGTTGAAATTTCTCTCCATAACTATTGATTAGGGGACTGCTTATGATTGAAAAAAGGTTAAAATACTATTTGATATTGCCTGCTTTTATAATTTTCCTGAGTTTAGCGATTTATCCATTATTTTTTGCTTTGAGAGGAAGTTTTTATATTTGGCGCTACGGAATGCCTGCTCAATTTGTGGGTTTAAAAAATTATATCGATCTTTTTAAATCCAGTTTTGCCTGGAATGCCTTACAGAATACCATTGTATATGTTGTCCTTGCAGTCTTTTTAGAGTTGATAAGTGGTTTAGCTTTAGCCGTTCTTATGAATCGAGAGCTTGGTTTTTTCCGTCCGATCGTTCGAACTGCTCTTACTATACCTATGTTTTTATCACCAATCGTGGTAGGTATTATCTGGAGGATGATTTACAATCCCCATTATGGTTTATTCAACTGGCTTTTGGGTACTCAGGGATTTGCCCCAACCGGAAATGAGTATGCTCTCTTTTTTGTTGTATTAGCTGATGTCTGGCAATGGACGCCCTTTATGTATGTTATTATTTTAGCTGCACTCCAAAGCATACCACCCGAAATTTTAGAAGCAGGTGAAATCGATGGAACAACCGGTTGGCAAAAGTTTATTCATATTACTCTTCCCTCCATTTCTTATGCTATTGTTATTGCCCTTACCTTGCGTTTTATGGATGCGACCAAAGCATTAGACCTCATTTACACTTTAACTTATGGAGGTCCTGGTGGTGGAACCGAAACCATTGGATTCCTCATTTTCCGCACTGCTTTCAACGATTTAAATATTGGATCTGCAACATCATTTGCAATAATTTTTACCGTCGTTATGGGAATTCTTATTACCAGGTTCCTAGGATGGTTGAATAGGAGGTTCGAAATTGTTTAAAACTCGTAAAAAATTAAAAAAACAAATGGTTAACACTGCAATTATCTTAGTTATTGCCGTTTTTACCATTTTATACCTCCTACCTATTTATTGGATGGGCATCACGTCTTTTCGGCCGGAAGCAAAATCAATGTCATGGCCTCCTAACTTCTCGCCAACAGGATTAGTCTTGGATAATTATCGAGTTGTGTTTGAGCAAAAGTCGATTTTTTGGTATATCAGAAACAGTTTGATCGCATCAATAATATCGGTTATTTTTTCACTGGTTATTGGGTGTATAGCTGCGTTTTCTTTTGCCTTCATGCGGTGGAAGGCAAAAACCAAAACCTCTTTGCTGATATGGATCATCAGCCTGAGAATTATGCCTCCAATAGCTACCGCTATACCTCTCTTTTTAATATTTGCCAGGCTTCGAATGATTGATACCTTTCCAGCTCTCATTCTCGCCTATACTTTTTTTAATCTCTCATTTGTGATTTGGTTAGTTTATGGATTCTTTAAAGAGCTACCAAGAGAGATAGTCGAGGCTGGATTGATTGATGGATGCAGCTATACCAAATTGTTTACTCGAGTGGTTATTCCACTTACAACTCCAGGTATAATGACGGTTGCTTTGTTGACTTTTATTGCGTCCTGGAATGAGTTTTTGTTTGCTGTTAAGCTTACTGCTTTTAATACTCGAACAATTCCGGTTCTTATATCTGGTTTTATGATTGACCGGGGTTTGCTTTGGGGACAGGTTAGCGCGGTTGGTTTGGTTTCGATCATTCCGGTTATCATAGTCGCTCTCTTTATCCAGAGATATATTGTTTCCGGATTGACCTTCGGGGCGATTAAGTAACTTTTAAGAAGGCTTCTTTTTTTTAAAAAATTATAAACGCCATGCTTGATTTCCTTTTCATATTTATAACAATTTTAATTGTTCAAGGTGATGAAAGGACTATTTTAAAATAATAGGAATAAATGTTTATAATCTTGTGACTTGGGGAGATTTTGAATGAACTCAAAAGAAAGAATTTATGCACTTTTAAATGGACAAACAATCGATAGAATTCCGGTAACACCAATATTAATGGCATTTGCCGCTCGATTCATTGGAAAGACCTATCGCGAGTATTATCTTAATTATCAAGTTTTAGTTGACAGCTACCTTGCCTGTCAAAAAGAATTTCATTTTGATATGGTGATGGTTATTTCTGACCCGTTTCGTGAAACTGAAGGGTATGGAGCGGTTTTTAGCTACCCCGATAACGGTATCCCGGTAATGAAAGAGCCCCTCTTAAAAACCTTGGAGGATAGAGAAATCAATTCTCTTCCGGTTTTGGATCCTCATCAAGCTTCAAGAATGAGAGATCGATTATTAGCCGTTAATGCTTTTCATCAAAAAATTTCAAAGGATATTCCAATTCTTGGCTGGGTGGAGGGACCGTTTGCCGAAGCGGCTGATTTGCGAGGAGTCCAAAATTTAATGATGGACATTATTGACCAACCGAAACAAGTGGAATCCTTGTTAAAAATAGTGCTAGAAACAGAAAAAAAATTTGCTGAAGAGCAGATTAAAGCTGGAGCGGATATTATTGGGGTTGGTGATGCAGCTGCTTCGTTGCTTTCACCGAGTCTTTATAAAAAATACGTTTTACCTTTTGAACAGGACCTATTTAGCTCTATTCACCAGTTAGGTGCCAAGGTGAAACTCCATATATGCGGAAATACTTCAGGACTTTTGCCTTATATGGCCCAAACCGGAGCAGATATCATTGATTTGGATTTTATGGTAAGTTTGAAAGAAGCCAGGCAATATTTTGGTTCTCGTGTTTGTATATGTGGAAACGTCGATCCAATAAGCGTCATATTAGAAGGTACGCCTGAAGATGTCCGACAAGTGAGCCTTCGCTGTATTGAAGATGCCGGCATGCCTTTTATACTAAGTGCTGGATGTGAAATTCCAGTTGCAACTCCACCGGAAAACCTGCTTGCCCTTTGTCAAGTAGTATTGTAAAAAAAATAATTATTCTTTATTATATCTATTGATTTGTTTAAGTCATGTGAAAAAAAACGCTGGAGCATCTACATCAGGAAGATATACCAGGCATAGAAGAGGCTCCAGCCGTTTTATACCAATTATAAAATTAATAAATGAGCCACTGGCCGTTCACTTTTTTCAAAAGAAGCGGGTTGTCATCGATCAGAAAAGTATTTTCAAAACAAACCCATTGATTGAAGGGTGAAATTCCTGAACTTCCTTGGGATGGTGCCGGAACAGCATATTCAGCAACCGGTATGGGATAAGGTATCCAATAGGTATTTTCGCAGAATCCGCAAACCTGACGACTCTTTAAAGTTACATTCGCCCAGTCACCGTCAACTTTGATTTGTCCAGTATTGACTCCATATATGGGAATACTGCACGTTTGACCGGTATATTCCGGTTGAGTGGTGAGAATGTTTACGATAATCTGGTATTTGAGTTCAAAATTTTGATCGCTTGGACCACCAGGAACCAAACAGGATTTCGCCAGGTCATGATCTTGAATTAAAAGAGCATTCCCATATCGCTCAATGAGGGCTTCAATTTCAACTCGCTCATAATCAGGAACGGTGGGGACGCAACCAGTGATTAATAAGATGAAACCTAAAATGATGAGCATTAGAATTCTCTTCATTTTTCTCCTCCTAAAAAATCATTCTTCTTTTTTTTACGATGAATAATTGTCTTTGTTATCAAATACCCATAAATAATGAAACGGAATTTGACTTTTTAAACGTAACACTAATAATATGGAAGGGAATCCTTCTCTTTACAACCCTTATTCTTCACAAAAAAGAACCTGATAGGTATTGAATTAATCTCAATTCCGCAATTTTTAATTGATATCGTTTAAATTATCTTCTTACAAAGAGACAATCAAATATGAGGTTCAATTTACTTAAGAAAAATGAATGGTCATACCCTTTTTATAAGATTCAACTGCAGCTAATCCAATCTTTAAAGAATTAACTGCATCATCCCAATGGCTGCTGAGATCGAGGTCTTCTTGAATTGCTCGTAATAAATATTCTTGTTCTCGTTTGCACAATTCATTATGGGTCGGTTCATCTTCAATTTGAATGAAGCGATCTTCATGAAGGGGCTTCCCTTGATCATTGGTTTCGCTGGAATGTATGATGATCGTGTTAACTTCAGTATGTTTTGACACATCAGACGGATCAGCATCGCTCTGACTTTTATCCATACTGACTGATCCCTTTGGTCCAATAACATCTTTTATAAAATAAGCAGTTTTACTCATCATCGGGCCCCATCCTACTTCATACCAACCAACTGAACCATCTTCAAAACCAACTTGAAGCTGACCATAATTATGGAAATCAGGATCAATTTCATCGGTCACTCGAGCCGCTATGGCTTGAACAAATTTTGGTTGTGATTGGGTTATTTGGCACATGACATCTAAATAGTGAACACCACAGTCGACGAGGGGAGGCAAATTTTTTATGAAGGTTTTATGGACTGACCATTCATGGCCATAGCTTTGCTGGTTCAAATTCATTCTCATTATGAGTGGTTTTCCTAATTGGCGAGCGAGTTGAATAAATTGCTGCCAGGCGGGGTGCTGGCGGAGAATATACCCCACAACTAATTTCCTTTTCGTATTATGAGCAGTGCTCACTACAGCTTCGGCATCTTCAACCGTTCTAGCGATTGGCTTTTCAACAAAGACATGACAACCTTGTTTCATAGCGAAAATGGAAAATTCAGCGTGAGTATCTGGATAAGTGTTTATAGAAACGGCGTCAGGCTTTAATTGATTTATAGCATCATAAAAATCGGTATAAACTGGAATAATAATATTTAAGGATTTGGCTAAATTTTGGGCTCGTTCAGGTTGCTTGGAATCGACGAAACCAATAATTTCGTAATCACTTATTTTTGAATAAGCATTGGCATGGGTACTTCCCATGCCACCAAGGCCAACAACCAAAATCCGTAATTTTTTGCTCATAAAGTTCTCCTTTGGAAGAATTATAAGGTGAAATTTTGTTTAAAAAGGTAAATCAAATTTTAATATTATTCTATACAATATTCGCTTTTTAAAAAGAGATTTTTTATGCTCTCAAAAACTGTCCCACAACATCTAAGGGAAGATCGCTGACTGGTTTTTGGTTTGGGTTGAGCAAGATATTTTTTTCGATATTGAGACCAATAGTCGTTCCTTCTTTGACTGCTGCATGTAAATTTCTTGGCTCGACCGAATCACCGATATTCACGACCGGAAGAGCTGCTGCTTTGATTTTTTCATAGAGTTCAATATTGGGTCGTGTCCAACAAGAGACGATATGGTCATAGGGAAAAATTATTTTTTGGAAATTTTTATTCATTAGAATAAGCTCATGCTCAGTTATTTCATCAATAGTGAATTGGTTGTATATTTTCACTGGATACGTATAAGGTTTTGACGTGAGAGCTTCGGCATCAGTTTGTTGAAATCTCTTGAAAAGAACATATTTATGAATAACTTCAATTTTTGAACCGAATTCTTTCTGATCGGTTATTATAGCTACTTCTTTGCCAATTGATGCTAAGTAAGCTGCAGTATCAGCTGCCGCATAGTGATCGCCCCATATGATAATCTTAGTCCCCTTCAGTGGAAGAGGCTTACGATCTTGAGGATGAAATTCACAAGACACTTTCGGACAAGCCATTACTTTCTCAAAAGGGATGATGACTTCTTTTAAGCCATGAACTTCTGGTACATATGATTGAGCTCCAGTGGCATTAATGACCAGATCAAAGGAGCTGAGCTCTTTAACGGTAGGTGATGTTCTGAGTTGAACTTCAATGTTAAGGTCAGCAATCTGATGACGAATCCAATCGGCATACCATTTCATCTTTTCTTTCCCATTAACCATACAACATCCAAGAATCGCTCCTCCCAGCTCTCCACTTTTTTCAAAGATAGTAACTGAATGACCCCGTTCATGAGCAACTCGGGCGGCTTCTAAGCCAGATGGTCCTCCACCAACCACGGCAATATGAACAGGGGTAGTGGTTTTTTTCTTAATTTCAAGATGTTGATTATTGCAGGAAGGATTGATGGCACAAGTTACTTCTTTTTTTGCTAAAATTGAATCAGACCAACAGCCAGTCAAACAGGAAATACACCGACGAATGGCTCTGGTTTTCCCATATTTTGTTTTAAGTGGCCAATAGGGATCAGCTAATAACTGACGAGAAAGGCCAATCAGGTCAGTTTTCCCTTCGGCTAATATTTGCTCGCAGTATTCTGGATTCCTGAGAGAATGACTGTTGATGACTGGGATTTTGACATGCTTTTTGATTGCTTCTGAAGCATATATTGTCCAACCTTCAGGATAATACATTGGGTCAAAACCAGCTCCTGGCCTTTCCTGAATACATTGACTTAAGTCAAGAGCTGCTACTCCGGCTTGTTCAAATTCTTTTGCTACTTCAATTGATTCAGAAAGGTCTCGACCTCCTGGAACCCACTCGTCTACCGAGTAGCGAATAAGAACCGGGAAATCTTTTCCGCATTTCTTTTGAATTGAGTCGACAATGGCTAAGGGCAAGCGGAGGCGATTTTCAAAACTTCCCCCAAATCGATCGGTTCTTTTATTGAGATAGGGACTCATAAATTGTGAGAGAAGATATCCGTGGGCAGCGTGAAGCTCAACCGCATCAAAACCGGCTTGTTTTACCCTCCAGGCTGCTTCGGAAAAAAGATCGATCAATCCAATAACTTCATCGGTGGATAAAACCCGTACCGTTTTTTTACTTTCATCGGCATTTGCATAAATAATTGTTCGGCTTTGCGACCAGGGGAGACTCACTGCCATATCATTGGAAGTAATTTTTCCTTCTCGTGGTAGGGCTGCTTGCCTACCTGGGTGCTGAAGTTGAACGGCACATTTTGCGCCATAACAATGCATTGAATCAGCCAATCGTGCTAATCCGGGAATAAAGTAATCTTCATCAGCAACTAAGTTCGTTACAGTAGACCGGCCATTTTTTCCGTCAACTGAGGTCGCTCCAACTATTATAAAACCTGTTCCGCCTTTCGCTATAGTCATATGATGGTGGATATCTCTTTCAGTGACCGATCCATCAATATGTGAAGAACTGATATCAGTTGGAACATGACAGATTCGATTGGGAATTTCAATTTTTCCGATCATGATTGGCTGAAAAAGATGATGAAATTTCTCCATTTTTGGAACCTCCTTATTGTTCAAATAATATTCTTTGTTATTACCTCAATAAAAGAATAATCATTTTTAGCCTTTCAAACTCATTGTTCGAGTCTTTCAGTTCGAAGATTATCTATTAACAAGTATAACAAATGAGATTGATAGGTTAAAATGAGAAGAAATTGATTACCTACTCAGTTTAAAGGCTAAAAAAGAAATTGATAGCTGAGTTTTCTTTGACTTTATAAATTGAAACAAGTTAAGTATCGGTGAACTCTAAGGAATAAATTTATAACTTTAAGGGTGTTAGAATTGAAAATATTTTACTTAAAAGTAAATAATAAGAACAGTAATATTTTATAATAAATATAAAGGGAGGTAGATAGAAAAAATCTGAATAAACCAGTTATAAAGAGAGCTTAGTAAATTTTTTGTTGTGTAATAAATTCGAGTTTGACAAATGACTGAGAAGTTATTATATAATTTCTGTAAATATTTATTTCATTTTTAAAACAAATCACTGGAGGTCGAAAGATGGGAAAATTGAAGAATTTTATTATTGTTTTAATGGTTTTTACCATGGTATTGTCAGCAATTGCTGTTGCTGTGGCGCAAGAGAGTAAACAGTTGACGGTAGGTTACGTAATTCCGTACGAAATTGGATGGTTTTCAGCATTTGTAAAAGGTTTTGAGTTAGTAGCAGAAAAAGAAGGAGTAAAAACGGTTCGTCTCCATCACAATTATAAGGCTGATGAAGAAACCAAAGCTGTTGAGAATTTAATTACTATGGGTGTCGATGGGATTAATATAACAGCTGCAACTCCTGAAAGCGCTGAATATTCTTGTCGCTTGGCCAATGAAGCTGGTATCCCAATTCAAGTGACTGAAAGTGGAGTTGCCGAAGGCAAAGGAAAACCTTTTGCTGATATCGATTTTAACTGGAACGAAATTTACCGCTATATTGCCCGTAACTTAAGAAATGACATCGAAGGACCTATCTCTATCATCAATATTCAAGGATTTGCGGGAACTCCCCCGGTAATGCAAGGCATTGCTGGTTTTAAGGATGAAATATCGAAACTAAACGATATGAAATTATCAACCGATGTTCAATACGGTGATTATGCCACCGACAAATCTTTATCAGTAATGAAAACCCTCATTCAATCAGGCTTGGAATTCAATGTTGCTGTCGGTTCCTGCCAGGAAATTACCGAAGGTATTATTCAAGCATTAAGGGAAGAGAATGTACCTCGAAATCAGGTTTATGTGGTTTCAGTGAACGGCGGTCCGATGGATGTAGAAAACCTCAAAAAGGGAAATATAGATTTTTGTCTCAGCCAATCCCCTGGTTTACATGGCATGATTTGTGCAGCTAATTTAATCGCAAAATTAAAGGGGCAGACTTACCAGGAAAAGACCTATTCGCCTGTTATTTGGGTGAACCAGAAAACCTGGGAAGCTGATCTCATCCCATGGGATATGGATGAAAGCTGGTTGCCAGTCGTAAATGAATTTATCAAAACTGGTCAATATAAACCAGAACTGAGAGTGAGATAAGAATTTTTAGTTGAATATTACTAGTTTTTATGCATATGTTCAATAGATTGAATCTCGCTTCTTGGTTGGTTTGAATGATTTTTGACCTTTGAAATTCGAAGTAAAATGAAGGGGGGACTTTTGAGAGTTTTCCAAAAGTCCCCTGATTGTTTTATGAATGAGATTTCGATAGGGGGTAACAAATGGAGTCTTTGACTGTCCTTCAAGCAATAGGATTCAATAAAACCTATCCGGGCGTGAAGGCTTTGGATGGAGTTGATTTTGATCTGCAATACGGTGAGGTTCAAGCACTTGTTGGTCAAAATGGAGCTGGTAAATCAACATTTGTTGAAATTATTGCAGGATCGATTCGACCTGATTCAGGACAGATAAAGATTGATAATAACGTTTATCCTTATTTGGAACCTTCCAAATCAATTGAATTGGGTATTCAAACTGTCCACCAAGAAAACCAGTTGGTTGAGGAATTATCGATTGCTGATAACATTTATTTATTTAATCTTCCTTCTAATAAAATTGGGTTGGTAAAGGAATCCAATTGTACTCAAGCTGCCAACGAACTCCTTCATGAATTAGGAATTGATATACCGGCTGGGAAAAAAATAAAGCAACTCACATTTGCCGAAAAAAAGTTGATTAGTATTGCAAAAGCTTTTTCTCGAAAAGCAAGGATTCTTATTCTTGATGAACCGACTGCATCTCTTGATGAAAAAGGGAAAAAGATCCTATTTGATATTATTCGTAGATATACTCAAAAAGGTTTAAGCGTTATATATATTTCCCATAATATTCATGAAATTTTTGAAATAAGTGATCGGGTTACAGTTTTTAAAGATGGCAAAAAAGTGAGTACACAACCGATAAAAGAAATCAGTTTAAATGACGTTGTTCGTCAGATGATTGGTCGAACGACTACCAACCTCTATTCGAGGGAGAAAGGAAAATTCCAGTCAGCTGAAGCTGGGATACTTGAAGTCATAGACTATCATCGAGAAGGAGTCATAGAACATATTTCTTTTCAGGTCAAAGCTGGAGAAATCTTTGGTATTGGTGGTTTAGTTGGTGCTGGCAGAACCGAGCTAATACGTATGATCTTTGGGTTAGATCAAAAAGATTCAGGAAAGCTCATTTTTCGAGGAAAGGAAATCACCCCCACCAATCCGAATGATGCCATAAAAAAGGGAATAGGATATTTGACCGAAGATCGCAAAGATAGTGGTTTAATTATGATGAGACCAATTTTTGAAAATATTAGTTTGGTAAAATTAGCCAAAGAGGCTAATCGAATGCTGAATCTCTCAATTGAACGAAACGAAACCCAAATAATATCCGAACAACTGAATATTAAAACCCCGAGCATATCTCAATTGGTATTGAATCTGAGTGGTGGAAATCAACAAAAGGTGGTTTTAGCAAAATGGTTGTTTGCAGGAGCTGAAATATTATTATTTGACGAACCAACGGTTGGGATAGATGTTGGAGCTAAGAGTGAAATATATAAATTAATCGATAATTTAGCAGCACAAGGGAAAATAATCATATTAATATCTTCCGACAATCCAGAATTAATAGCGGTTTGTGATCGGATTGGAGTTATGAGAAATGGCCGACTCATAACAGTGCTTGAAGGAAATGATATTACTGAAGAAAATATTCTTCGCTACTCAATGGGCGTTAACGAAAAGGATTAACGACAATGATAAAAACCAATTTAAGTTCAAGAAAAATTATTGGCAGAAGCCTTAACCAATCATTTATTCTTGTTTTATTAATTATTGTGATCTCACTGTTTGCCACGCTTATTAACCCAAGATTTATCCGGGTTACCAATCTCATAAATATTTTTCAACAAATTTCAGTATTGGGTATTATTGCCAGCGGAATTGGAATGTTGCTGATATCAGGAGAATTCGATATATCGGTAGGTTCCCAGGTTTCACTCATTGGTATGGTCTTAGCCATGATAATTCAAAAAGTCGGAGGTTTACCGGAAGGAAGCAATCCGAATGGATTTAATCCCTCATCAATTCCGTTAGCGATCCTTGTTTCGTGTTTAGTGGGCATCGGATTAGGATTTATTAATGGAATAACTGTGATTAAATCGAGAGCTGCTTCTTTTATCATCACACTTGGATTTAGCTCAATATATAAAGGTTTAGCTTTATTGCTAAGCGGTGGTGCATCATTTATGTTATTCGGTAAATTCGAAACTATTGGTCGGGGTCGGATAATGAATTACATCCCGATTGCAATTTTATTCTTTGTCGGTGTAGTTCTTATCAGTCATGTCATATTGAGTTATTCGAAATATGGAAGATATCTTTATGCCATTGGGGGAAATAAAAAAGCGGCTTATGTATCAGGTATCAATACCGACCGAATGACTTTAACTGCTTACATTATGGTTGGTCTCTTGAATGCAGTCGCTGCTTTGATATTGATCTCACGAGTTGGATCGGCTTTGGCGACAACAGGAGATGCCTATACTCTTGATGCTTTAGCAGCGGTGGTTGTTGGAGGAGTAGCGATTACTGGTGGAGAGGGCAGTGCTTTAAGCATTTTTCTTGGAGTCGTTCTTATCGGGTTAATTGGAAACGCCTTGGTCATTATGAATGTCAATCCCTACTTACGAGACGTCGTTATTGGTCTTATTATTATTACTGCAGTGACTATTAGTCGTGTAACAAGTCGAAGGAGATAATGAATAATCTATGAAAAAAAACTCGGAGGCAAGTTAATGAGACAAATCAATTTACTCAATACCATTCAGGGATCGTTGTTTGAGAATTTCTTCCCGTCTGCATGGGACCTCAAGAAGATTGATGAATGTTGTAGCAACACACCAGAGGATGTTAATAAGAGAGAAAGCTGGTGGCATAAGGATTTTCGACCGGTCGAAGCCAATAGTTTAGAAGATTTTAACACTCTCATGGGTCATGAAATTGCTTATCAGATCAAATTAGCAAAAGACGAAGGTCGAGATATTATTGTAATTTTATCAGTTGGTCCAATGGGAATGTATCGATGGACAGTCGAATTTTTAAAACGCTGGAATGTAGATTGTAAGCATGTCCATGGGTTTAATATGGATGAATGGTGTGATGAAGAAGGAAATACTCTGCCTTCCACCAACCCTGGAGCCTTCCGGAATGCCATGGAAAACGCCCTTTATGGTCCATTAGGCAACTTAACTGTCCCGGAAAACCAACGTCATTTTGCCACTCGTGACGAGCTCCCTCTTTATAATTCTCAGATTATGGATTTGCGTTCAAAGGGAGCGAAATTTGTAGTCATCTATGGGATTGGATGGGTATTCCATATCGCATTTTGGGAACCCCATTTTGCAGCTGATTATAAAAACATGGATGAATGGCTTCAACCAACCCATCGCATTGCTGCTCAGCTTCATCCCTTAACTATAATTCAAAATTCCATTACCAGCTTTAAAAGTAGAATAACCTTGGTTCCAGCACGCGCCAATACGATTGGACCAGGAATATTTATGAAAGCCGATTATACCATTGGTGGAGTGGATGGATTCCTTCCAGTACGAAATATGATCTATCAAGGAATGACCTTTTGGGTCACCTTAAAGTATGGTCCAGATATGTGGATTCCATCTTCGGTTATGCCCCAACTGCCTGGAAAGTTATTTTACATTAAACACCTTGCCGGACCCCTTGAACCTGATGTCAATTAACGGGAGGAATACCGCTAATGGCTGAGGAGATATTGATTTGTAACGGGAGAGTCATTGCAGAAACCCACGATCTTCCCAAGGGTTATGTGTTCATCAAAAATGGAAAGATAGCTTCAATTGGTGAGGATTGGTCGGAGATTGTTGCTGAAGAAGCCATTGATGTCCAGGGATTGATAATTTCTCCTGGTTTTATTGATATGCATACTCACGGGATTAAAGATGTTGATTTCATGGAAAGTAGTCCTGAAAATATCGTCAGAGGTTTATCTGAATATGCACGATTTGGGGTTACTCGTGTCGTTGGATCAACTCTTTCTAATCCTTTCGGGCAAATCATAAGTCAAGCTAAAAGAATTCGAGCGGCGAGAGAGAACCGAGATTATGGCGATATTTTACTCGGCGTTCACATTGAAGGGCCTTGGCTGGCTCCTTCTCAACGAGGTGGCCATGCCTTATCATATCTCCAAGTCCCTAAAAAAGATGATGTTTACCGACTTTTAAACGAAGTT
>JAAYUP010000316.1 GCA_012517635.1 Candidatus Atribacter alterifermentans | reverse complement strand
GTAGGGGCTTGATTTATCATGCCCGTGGGTTTTCAGAATAAAGTAGTTAGCGCTTAATTCTCATGATGCTGGTGATAGCTCCCCGAGCCAGTTCATCGAGTTTAAAGTTAATATACTTAATGGTTTCTTCGAGATTGGGAATTAATACATACTCGAGAGCATTGACTCGTCGACGAGTCTTTTCGATTTCAACCGCTAACAGCTCAATGGTCTTTTCGGCATTGGCTAATTTTATCATCAGTGGTAAAACTCGAAAGAAAGAACTGAATGCCTCGTCTAATTCCGCCGGAGTATTAATTAAACTATAGGCATAGGGGTTCCCTTCAAGATGGACTTCGAAATGGGGAACTCCTACTCCGGTAATATGACGGGTACTGACATCGAGGATAATTTTTTGTTGAGTCATAGTGGTGACTAATTCTTTATCCTGTTCTGAAAGCATAAGTGACGCTTTGTTTTGGGCTTCAAAAGCTTTAATGATTTCTTTTTCGACTTCTTGACGAAGATTGCGGTTTTCACGGATTATTTTCACAAAATCTTGCACCAAGGCATCGAGTTTGTCCTTAAGAAGTTTATGACCACGCCTGGCCATAGCCAGGCGGTTTTTCAGCTTCATTAACTCCATTCGGTTTGGGTTGACGTTCAGTCTCACTCTCAACCCCCCTGCTGAGCCAGAACTGGTGATTCCGAAGATTCATAGTACTTTTTGATGAAGGCATCATGAACTCGCTTCAGTTCTTCTTTTGGAAGCATTCTGAGTAATTCCCAACCTATGTTTAGAGTTTCATCAATACTCCGGTTTTCATATTCCCCTTGTTTGACAAACTTGACTTCAAAATCTTCAGCAAATTTCATATAAATCCTGTCAATATCGGTGAGTGAAGCTTCACCCAGGATGGTGGCCAATTCAACCGCCTCACAGCCTCGAGCATAGGCAGCAAATAACTGATTTGCCAGATCGGAATGGTCTTCTCGAGTTTTCCCTTCACCGATCCCTTTATCCCGTAAACGAGAAAGTGAAGGGAGTACGTCAATTGGAGGATAAATACCCTTTCGGAATAGCTGGCGGCTGACAATAATCTGACCCTCGGTAATATATCCAGTTAAATCAGGAATGGGATGGGTTTTATCATCTTCTGGCATGGTGAGAATGGGAATTTGAGTAATAGAACCCTTCTTCCCTCTAATACGACCGGCTCTTTCGTACAACGTTGCCAAGTCGGTGTAGAGATAACCCGGATAACCACGTCGTCCCGGTACTTCTCGTCGCGCTGCCGAAATCTCTCGAAGCGCTTCACAGTAATTGGTCATGTCAGTTAAAATAACCAGCACCTGCATGTCCATAGTAAAAGCCAGATATTCAGCAGCGGTCAGAGCCATACGGGGAGTAATAATTCGTTCGACTGCTGGGTCATTAGCTAAATTGATAAAAAGAACTGACCGCTCAATAGCACCAGTATTGCGAAGCTCAGAAATAAAGTAGTTGGCTTCTTCAAAGGTGATTCCTAAGGCACCAAAGACCACTGCAAAGGTTTCGGTTTCTCCCAATACTTTCGCTTGTCGAGCAATTTGAGCAGCTAAACGGGCATGAGGAAGTCCAGAACCAGAAAATATCGGTAATTTTTGTCCTCTTACTAAGGTGTTCAGTCCATCGATGGCTGATACTCCAGTTTGGATAAAGTCAATGGGATAATCGCGAGCCACTGGATTCATTGGGTTCCCATTGATATCTAAGCGAGCATCAGGGAAAATCTCGGGGCCATTATCAATGGGGAAACCAGAACCATTAAAAATCCGCCCCAAAATATCAGGAGATACCGGTAATTCCATGACTCGACCTAAAAATTTGACTCGGGTTTGACCTATACCGATTCCTTCGGTTCCTTCGAAAACTTGAACCAATGCTTGGTTCCTGCTGGTCATAAGCACCTGACCCCTTTTACGAGAGCCATCCTGGAGTTCAATCTCAACGATTTCCATATAGCGAGCATCGGTTACCTGTTCAATGGTTAATAGGGGGCCGTTCACTTCAGATATAGTTAAGTATTCTTTATACATTGCTTTCAACCTCCCCCCGCATTTTAGCTTTTACTTGATCCTGAATTTCTCCAACTAAATTTTCTAATATTGATAATTCTTCTTCGGGAATAAATTTCATCCGGGCAATTCGTTCGCGAGCCGGTATAGTCAAAATTTCTTTCAGAGAATACCCTTGGTCAAGAGCTTTCATTCCTTCTTGATAATAACTCAAAATCACTTTCATCATCAAATACTGTTTTCGTAATGTGGTAAAGGTATCGATTTCTACGAAAGCATTCTGTTGTAAGAAATCTTCTCGAATCGAACGGGTAATTTCTAAAACAAAACGCTCTTTAAATGAGAGTGACTCTACTCCAACCAATCGAACAATTTCTTCCAATTCTGCTTCCTGCTGGAGAAGTCGCAAGGCTTCACTGCGTAGTTGTGCAAAATCAGCAGCGACATTTTGTTTCCAATAGGCTTCTAAGTTTTGAACATAAATTGAATAACTTTGTAACCAATTGATTGAAGGGAAATGCCGTTTATAAGCCAATTTATCTTCCAATCCCCAAAACACCTGCACAACCCGAAGGGTATTTTGAGTGACTGGCTCGGAAAGGTCACCACCTGGTGGCGAAACCGCTCCAATAACACTGAGCGAACCATAGCGGTCATCAGAACCTTGACATTTCACTTTTCCAGCTCTTTCATAAAAGCTAGCTATTCGGCTCCCTAAATAAGCCGGGAAACCTTCTTCTCCGGGCATTTCTTCTAAACGTCCAGAAATCTCTCGCATCGCTTCTGCCCATCGAGAGGTAGAATCAGCCATCAAGGCCACGTTATAACCCATGTCTCGATAATACTCAGCAATGGTAATACCGGTATAAACCGACGCTTCACGGGCAGCAACCGGCATATTCGAGGTATTAGCAATTAATACCGTTCTTTTCATCAAGGGTTCACCGGTATAGGGATCAATTAACTCAGGAAACTCCATTAAAACATCGGTCATTTCGTTTCCCCGTTCTCCACATCCAATGAATATGATGACATCGGCATTAGCCCATTTTGCCAGCTGATGCTGAACCACGGTTTTGCCACTTCCGAAAGGCCCTGGGATACAAGCAACTCCTCCTTTGGCGATAGGAAAGAAAAGGTCAATAACTCGCTGCCCAGTGATAAGGGGTTCTTCTAAAATGAGCTTACTGGCAAAGGGGCGACCAGTTCGAACTGGCCACCGCTGCAACATGGTAATCGATTTTTTCTCTCCTTCATCGGTTTGGATAGTGGCAATTGGTTCGACAACCGTAAAGGATCCGTTTTTTATTTCAACTAAAGTTCCAGAAATTCCTGGAGGAACCATGACCTTATGAACAATTGTCGTGCTTTCCTGAGTTTCGCCAATAATATCGCCTGATTGAACCTGAGTACCACTGGTAACTAGTGGCTTGAAATCCCACTTTTTATTCCGATCGAGTGCCGGTTCCTCTACTCCTCGAGCAATAAAATTACCAGAGGATTTTAAGATGACTTCAAGGGGTCGCTGGGTTCCATCGAAAATATTAGAAATTAAGCCAGGTCCAAGTTCAACGCTCAATGGTTCATGAGTCGTCTCAACCGGTTCTCCAGGTTGGAGACCAGCAGTTTCTTCGTAAACCTGAATAGTCACTTCTTGATTGTGGATCCCGATAATTTCACCGACCAATTTCTTCGCTCCAACTTTAACCATATCATACATTTTGGCATCGGAAAGATTTTGAGCAATGACTACCGGGCCGTTTACGCTCAGTATGAATCCATTCATTTCTTTTTGCACGTTCATCATTCCTCTCCCTGAAGCATAATATTGCTCCCAATCGCCATTTCAACCAAACGAGAAATATACTTCGATCCTTGACCTATTTCATTGGGGTTGGTTGGTATTCCCAAAATGGCTGGCAGGGCTTCAGAGCGTATGTCTTCAAATTGTTTTTTAATTTGGTTGTAAAATTTCCATTCGGAGAAAATCATTGAGTATTTTTCTCTCCTCAAAGTGGGTAATATATTATTCAAGGCTTCAAAAGAATTTACTGAGAATACATCAAATCCCATTCCTCGAAAGCAAAGAGAATTCTCTTCTCCACCAACAAAGGCAACCTTTACCTTACTCATAGTAACACTCTCGCAGTTTCCTTTTTATTTCATTCTCACTGGTTTGAAAATACTTCCCATGTAAAATGATCCTCAGGTTACGGACATCGGTGAATTTTGCATAGAGAAATCCAAATACCGGTTCAGGTCCAAACGCTTGAATCCGATACGGACGAAGAAATTTCATGAGGTAATTATCCATGTTCTTTTCCATTTCAGATAGAAACCGTGGATCATTTTTATACTCAACATCATGAGGCAGAAGTTCTCGAAATCCCAGATGGATGATGGTTTCTACGACTTTTTCATCTGCACCAGTAACGATTTCAGCCAGATCTTCAAAGTGAATATAAGGATTGTCCCAATAAATTGATCGAAAAAGATCAATTTTGGTTTGTTGGAATTTTGCTCGCAAAGCCGACCGAAGATAGGCAAACATGAAGTAAGCAATGAACCAGTTTTTGATTACTTTACTCTCACAATTATCAGCTAAAGATTTTACTTCCATGAGAAAAGCACGATCCATAAGGTTTTCGATGACCTGAGCAGTATGAACATTTTCATATCCTGCTAAGGTATCATCAATGGCTTTTCGATAGACGTCGTTGAGATATTCATTCCTTTCGCCGGAGACAAAACGAAGAACACGTTTCCAGTCAAAGCTGACAGGATATTCATTATCGTTAGGGGATTTCGTAAGATGTCGCTTCATAATCAGCTTCAGGCTATTAAAGTCATAAATCATTTGAAAAAAAATCCCGATTGGTGCAATCGTTTGGTTCTTAAGAATTTCATTGAGCGTATCCCAAAAGTGTTCGGTTAAGGCTTGATCGAGCGAGATGGGATTTTTTGCTGCATTTTGGAGTACTTCATTTATGTAAGGAAGTTCTGACAGGATTCGTAAAGCCTGTTCGAGATCTTCAGCTTTTAAGGCATTTTCCAGTAAACGATTATTAAGAAGTCCTCGTTCCATAGCACGAATTCTTCCTATAATATAAGTATAAGCAGTAGCATTTACTGGACAACTTTTATTTAGAATCGTAGTCATTTCTCTGTTCCTTTAAAAAGCATTTGAGATATTTGACTTTCGTTTTGTCGAAAGGTATCTTCTAAAAGAGAATTTAAACTCAGATTGAGAATCATACCATCTTTTTTTAGTAATAACCCGCTTTCAATTTCTCGGGTCACTCCACCATAACGAAAGGAAGTTTTATTTTCTGTATTCAGTTGTTTAATAAATTTTTCTCCCAATGAATTGGCTTCACCGGGAGCCATAAGGATGACTTCATCCTTCGATATTGAATGATTTAAAATAATTTTGGTGTACCATTTTTTTTGAGATTGCAAAACTTTTTCGGAAAAAGCAGCAGTAACTTCGGATTTTACTTTTTGATAGGCATCAGATTTAATTTTACCAATCATACCTTTCCCTTTTAACTTGGCTTCGGCAAGCATGCGTTGGACCAACAATTGGGATTCTTTTGTCCGTTGCAGGACAAGCCGATCGCTTTCCTGATTCATTTCGATTTTGGCTTTTTCCAGAATTTTCTCAGCTTCCAACTGAGCATTTTGTATGATTGCTTTTTGCCGACGTTGCGCTTCTTGCTCAATTTTGTTCAAAATATCTTGAAAAGACATACTATGTCCCTCTTATATTTTAACTGAGTTCAGGAGCAAAATGGTGGCTAATAATGCCAAAACGGCATAGGTTTCTACCATAGCAGGGAGAATAATCGCTTTTCCGGTTTCCTCTGGTCTTTTGGCAATCAAACCGATTGATGCTGCTGAAGTTTTCCCTTGGGATATTCCAGAAATGAGTCCGACGATGGCAATTGGTAAACAAGCAAATAGAATTTGTAACCCTTGAGCCGTGGTAATATCAACCGGAGTTCCACCAAAAAGTCCGAGTTTTAAAAGTACCCAAAATCCAGATAGTAAGCCATAAATACCTTGGGTTCCAGGAAGAGCTTGAAGAAGAAGGACTTGTCCAAATTTATTTGGATCTTCAGTCATCACCCCAGCACCGGCTTCGCCGGCAATTCCAACTCCTAATGCTGATCCAATTCCCGCTAAGCCGATTGCGAGGGCTGAACCCATTAAAGCAAATGCGACTCCATCAATGAACATAATACGAACGACCTCCCTTGATAGCCCGGTTGTTCTGACCGGCTGGTTTTAACTCAATTTAATTAAAAATGTAATGAGGATATTGATTTAACTACTCTTCAGTAAACTTTACATACTTGGTTTTATACTGTAATGGCTGAAAAGGTTTTCCACCGTTTTCGTAGAACTTGGTAAAAAATTCCACGTAATTTAAACGAGCTGAATGAACAAAAGCTCCTAATCCACTCATAAGAATATTGAATATTGTGAAACCGATGAAAATAACAATCCAGATAATCCATCCAAAATATGGTGACGAACCAAATAAACCAGCAATAGTTCGGCCCAACATGGCGATGATGGTTGTGGTTAACCCAAGAGCAAAGAGACGAGAGTATGACAAAACATCACCCAAATAAGAAGTAATACCATAAAGGCTATAAAGACCACTAAAGATTCTTAGAATGATGTTTTTCTTACTTCGACCCTGAGTTCCGACTAAGAACAGCGCTGTTGCAACGACCAACCAAAGACCAAAGGTCTTTAAACTGGGGATCACTGCCATTGCAATAATATATATCACTATGGATAAAATAAAAAGGAACCAACTTAATTTATCATAAATAGCACTATGATAATTTTTTCTCTTCCATTCTTTCGCAAAAGCGATGAGTAGACCTACTAAAACCTGAATTATCCCTATAACGATTGATACAATAATCATAGGTAGTGGATTACTAATAGGGTTAATAATCATGAGCTTGTTTTTTAAGGTGGTCATAAAACCTAAAAAGGATGGAAGATAATCAAAGGTATCACCCATCCAGGAACCGGTGAGAGCTCCAAATATCATCGAGGCTATACCACCCCATGCCAACATCCGGAAAAAACGCTTCGAAGAATCAGGCATTTGAATAAAGTTGGGTGCCATAAAACCAATCAAGGCGACAATCAGTCCATAAACCGCATCACCCAAGCATATCCCAAAATAAGCGAAGAAAAATATGGCAACAAAAGGTGTTGGATCAATCTCAGTATAGTTTGGTAATCCGTAGAGATTGGTTAAAACGTCGAAATTTCGTGTCCAGGGACCATTTTCCAGAGCAATCGGAACATCTTCTCCTGGATCAGGATCTCTTTGAGAAATCACCCATTCCTTGCCGATTGGCTTCATTCTTTCTTCAATAACTGGTATCGTTTCTTCAATTGCCCAACCAGTGATCAAGCAGACGTCATGGGTTTTGAAAATTTGGGCTTCAGAATTTCGCCGTTCTAATGCAGTTGTATAATAATCGAGTGTTATTTTTAATTCCGATTCATGCTTTAAGAGAGAAACTGCTTCTTTTTCGACGTCGGCTTGTTCTTTCTCTAAATTTTGGATTTTCTTTTTAACTGATTGGATAGCTTCTTTTGGTGTTCCTTCGAAGGCCTGTGGAAGAGAAAGAATGCTAATTGATTCCTCAGCGAGAATGGTTTCCACTGGTTCTATCAAATCTTGATGAATAATGAGAAAAGCAAAACACTTTCCCTCTTTCCCTTGAAATTTTTGAAGAGAAAATTCTTTACCAATTTGCTCTAAACGATTTTGAAGTAACGGACATTGGATATCATTCATTTCAAGAAGAAAACTTTTAACATAGCGAGTTGTTCCGATATCTTCCAATGCAATTGGAAGGCTTTCAATTCGATTCAGAAACTCTAACTGGGCATTGAGGCGATTCATCGAAGCACGGATAGTGTTAAATCGTTCCTCGATGGATTGACAATTTTTAAATATTTGGCTGTGGTTAAAGACTTTGTTAAGGAATTCACTTTTTTGAATTGGAATGGGAGTTGGAAAAAAGCTTTCTAAAAAAGGTTGTTTTTCAGTTCGATATTTATTCATAAAATCGAGACAATAACGTACCTCGTTGATATTTCGTTCTAAATCTTCTGAATGAAGCCCCTCGGAAAGGTCTTCATTTTTAAAATCTTGGTGGGAAGTGATTTGTAAAACTCCCATATCCTGAAGTAAATCAAAAGTTTCATCATGAAGAGATCGATGAATAAGGATCTCTACTTTTTTCATATTTCTAACCGCCATGTTCTTGCCACACCTTTTCCAAAAGATAATTTACGACCTCAGGAATTCTTTGAGAAATTTTCTTTTGAAGAACTTCAGCTTCCTCTTGATAGGCTTTAAGGATTTTTTCAACTTCAGCCTCAGCTTCTTTGAGGAGACGGTTTTTCATTTCTTTGGCTTTCTTTTCAGCATCGAAGAGGGATTGAGCACGATATTGCTCAATCAGCTTTTCGTTTTCAAGAAGTATTTGCTGAGCTTGTCTTTGCGCTTCCTTTAACTCTTTTTCTTTCAGTTTTTCGATTTCACGAATTTTATTAAGGTCATTCGCAATCAACCTAAATCCCTCCCGGGGGAAAACTTGGATTATATTAACAAATAAATTTTAAATTTTCAACCAAATTGAAATTCATTCAGACCAATCATTCTAACATATTTTTTAAATTTGAGGAATTTAAAAAGCCATACGTTACAAACATTAAGTCATCAAGGAAAATTCATTTTCATCCTCATCTGGTGCTGCGAAAGCAGCATGAGGGTCTATCCTGAAAACCCACGGGCATGATAAATCAAGCCCCTACAAAAGATTTTTAAAAAAGGCGTCATCCTGAGCCCTCGCTTTTCGAGGGCGTGAGGATCTC
>JAAYUP010000026.1 GCA_012517635.1 Candidatus Atribacter alterifermentans | reverse complement strand
TTGATAAACGTGGCGCTAAAAGTGATGAAGCATACGTTCGAGAAGTACTGGGAGAACTGGCTAATAGCAGAAATATTGTCATCATCAACGATGAAGCTCATCATGCTTGGCGCGTGCCTGCTGAATCGAAGGTGAGAGGATTAAAAAAAGAAGAAATCGAAGAAGCCACCAAATGGATCGGTGGGCTCGATCGAATCCATCGAGCACGGGGAATTCTCAGTTGCTATGATTTCTCCGCAACCCCTTTTGCTCCCTCTGGAAAAAAGAGTTCTGAAGAGGCATTATTCGATTGGATCGTGAGCGACTTTGGATTGAATGATGCCATTGAGTCGGGTCTAGTTAAAACCCCACAAGTGGTGGTCCGTGATGATGCAACTATCGATGTGAAAATCTTTAAATCCAAACTGTATCACATTTATGAACACGTAAAAGACGATATTAACCGGAAGGCTGAAGAACATGAGAATCTTCCTGATCTTATTATCAACGCCTATTATCTTTTAGGAAAAGATTGGCTTGAAACTAAGAAAATTTGGGAAGAAAAAAGATGCTCGACCCCTCCAGTTATGATCTCGGTCGCAAACCGAGTCGAGACTGCAGCTCGTTTAAAATACATGTTTGATCACAAAATGGTGCTTATTGATGATTTATGTGTTCCAGAAAAAACTATTCATATTGATTCTAAGGTCCTCGACATGGCTGAATCACAAGAGGAGCCGATAATACCGGAAAGCATAGACGATGAAGAGAATGGAAATATTCCTCCAAAACATTCTAAAAAGGAAGAAGCAGAACTCCTCCGGTTGAAGGTCGATACAGTTGGAAAAATCGGAAAACCCGGTGAACAGATTCAGAATATAATCTCAGTAGGAATGTTATCAGAAGGTTGGGATGCCAAAACCGTAACTCATATCATGGGGTTACGAGCATTCTCAAGCCAATTGCTTTGCGAACAGGTTATCGGGAGAGGACTCCGAAGGACATCCTATGAAGTAAATCGTGAAACTGGGTTGTTCGACGCTGAATATGTCAATATTTTCGGTGTTCCCTTCACCTATCTTCCTCATGAAGGTGGAGAAACGACTCCCCCGCCACCACCGACTCCCAAAATACCCATTGAACCTGATCCAGATAAAAAGAAATATGAAATCATTTGGCCAAATGTAATTCGCATTGAACATGCCTACCGACCATCTCTATCTTTGGATTTAACCAAAGTTAAATATTTAGAATTAAATGCTTTTGATACCCCTACTCTTGCCGAGATGGCTCCGATTGTGGATGGGAATCCAGATATTACCAAGATCTCCAAAATCGATCTTGAGGAGCTAGGTCGAACGATGAGGATGCAGCGGATTGTTTTTTCAACAGCTCGAGATGTCTATGCTCAAATGCAGCCGAATTGGAAAGGGAATAAGGAATACTTACTCGCTCAACTCATCCATCTTGTTGAAAGTTTTCTCTTTTCCAATAAGATTGAAATTGTCCCTCCCCTCTTTTTTCAGGATGAATTACGTCGAAGAATAATTTACACGCTTAGCATGAAAAAAATTGTTCAGCATATTTGGGAAGCCATTCGTTTTGAAAATACTGAAGAGATTATTCCAGTTTTTGATAGCGAAAGACCAATCTGGTCAACTAGCTATATGCGAACCTGGTATACGGGAAAGCCCTTTTTGGAAACAATAAAGTCTCATATCAACCTTTGTGTTATCGATAGTGGGTGGGAGGGTATTGTTGCTACAGAATTAGATCGCAACCCATATGTTACAGCCTGGGTAAAAAATGATCATTTGGGATTTGAAATTTTTTACTTTTATAATGGTCAGGTCCATAAATATCGCCCTGATTTTATCATTAAGCTTTCAAATAATACCCATCTCATTCTTGAAGTAAAAGGGGTAGAAACTCAGCGGGATAAAACTAAACATAGATTCTTAGATGAATGGGTGAAAGCCGTTAATCAATACGGTGGATTTGGGAAATGGAATTGGGCCATATCTAAAAACCCCGCTGCTATTAAAGATATTTTGACGGAACATATACGGTAAAAATTTAACAACTAAAGATTAAATGTTTACCTTT
>JAAYUP010000315.1 GCA_012517635.1 Candidatus Atribacter alterifermentans | reverse complement strand
CAAAAGAATCTCTCCTTTGAAAGAGAAATTGTCGATTGGGATAAGGCTATTAGTATTTTAAATCATCAAAATCGAGACGACCTTAATCGACTCTTCCGATATTGGCGAATTACAGCAATAACTCTTTATCGTCTTAATGAATATTATGATTATTTTTATGGGCCTCTTTGTCCATCAACTGGCTATATAAAAAACTATGGATTTGTCCTGGTTCCACCCGGTTTTTTTCTTCAATACCCACGTGCTACCGATCCAGATCGTCTTCCCACTTACGTATTCCACCCCAAATTGTTTACTACTTTTCAGGAAGCCGCTCAGTGGGCAAAAATCATGGGAATAAAAAATGTTGGGGATTTAAATGAATCAATTATTCACGGTCAAGGCCGAGAAATCATCTCTATGACGGAGGCTTTTCATGAGAAAAAAATAGCCCAAATTGCTGATCTCATCACACAAAGGAGAGGAAGTTTGAAAATAGTCTTTATCGCCGGTCCCTCCTCTTCAGGAAAAACCACCTTTGCCCGGCGTTTATATATCCAGTTACGAGTTAATGGTTGGAAACCTGAAACCATTTCACTTGATGACTACTTTATCTCGAGAAAAGATATTCAAACTTGGGATAATCAATATTACGAACGCCCGGAAGCTCTTGACCTCGAGCTTTTTGAACAACAAATTGAAGAACTCATTGATGGGAAAGAGGTTGAAATTCCCCGATACAATTTTATTACTGGAAATCGGGAACCAAAAGGAGCCAAAATGCAATTGGCTCAAGATAGCATTATCATCATTGAAGGACTTCACGCCCTTAACCCTCTTCTCAGCAAAAATATACCTGAAGAAAGACAATTTAAGATTTACACCAGTGCAATTACACAGCTCAATATTGATAATCACAACCGAATGTCAACCACCGATTGCCGGCTTATTCGTCGCCTTGTTCGTGATAGCCAATTTCGGGGAAGTACGACAGAAGAAGTCTTTAAAACTTGGCAATATGTTCGCGCTGGAGAAGAAAAATACATCTTTCCTTATCAAGAAGATGCCGATATTTTTTTCAACTCATCACTCATCTATGAATTAAGTATTCTTCGTCAATACGCCGAACCACTTCTCCGAGCAATTACTCCTGAAAATGAAACTTATTTAGAAGCCTATCGCCTCTATGCCTTCCTCAACCACTTCATTCCTTTACAATCCTCTTTCGTTCCATCCAATTCTATTTTGAGAGAATTCATTGGAACCTAAAGGTGCCATATTAAGAGGTACAGAATCTGGCAATCTCACTGCCAAAAATCGTGAAGAGTGAGGCGTGAGCCATAAATATTTCATCCTCATCTTCACCTTCTCCTTTTTTTGTTTTTTTCCCTTCTCCTCTGCATTTCTTACATCCTTTTAATGTAGCGACATGCCATGGCATGTCGGCTATCTTAAAATTAAATTATTGGGGCATGAATTATCATGCCCATTCTTATACCGTCATTGCGAGGAGGCCAACCGTTTTTTGGTTGGACGACGTGGCAATCTCTGCCACCTAATTTGTAATTCTGAGAAGTCCGGTGTTTTCTATCGGACGACGTGAGAATCTCATCCTTTTAAATCTTT
>JAAYUP010000314.1 GCA_012517635.1 Candidatus Atribacter alterifermentans | reverse complement strand
GAAGAAGCTTTTATCAATGCAACTGACATTATGATTCGAAAGCTTCGACAAATGTTTAAGCCAGAAGAAGGGGGACCAATTGGTATTTAAATACCAGGCTATCCTGAAAATACCATCTTATAAATTCCCCCATTGAGGTGGGATTAAGGGGGGTGTGCCTTTCATCTGTCATCCTGAGCCCTCGCTTTTTGAGGGCGTGAGGATCTCATCTTTTATATTTAATTCTGGAAAAGATTTAAAAGGATGAGATTCTCACGTCGTCCGGTCAAAGACACCGGACTCCTCAGAATGACAAATTGGGTGGCAAAGATTGCCACGTCACTCCGTTCCTCGCAATGACGGATTTATATAGGTATTTTCATCCTTAACTGGTGCCACGACGTAGAATGAGGGTTTAATATTAATATAAAATACCGATTTAGAGATTAAAATTGTTTTTCTTCTGAATAGGTAATTTTTAAGTAAAAAAGCCAAAGATGCGGGTCGAATAGAGTAACAAATCTTCGTGTTTGGGTGTTTATTAATTTGAAAATTTAAAATATTCTTGAGAAAGGGGTTAAATTTTCTTTAATGAAATCCTACGAGGTCATTAATCATACCGCAGATATTGGTGTAGTTGCTTGGGGTAAGAGCTTGGAAGAAGTTTTTATTCATTCTGCCCAGGGATTGTTTTATCTGATTGCTGAGAATCCCTGTTATAACCTTTCCTTTGAAACAACAGTTTCGGTTGATGGGTATGATTACGAGGATTTATTGGTAACATGGCTCAACGAGCTTCTCTACCTATTTGAAGTTGAACAGGCATTTTTGTGCGAATTTGAAATATTAGAAATTGGACAATATTTTTTAAAAGCAAAGGTTAAAGGTGAAATGTACAATTCGATGAAATATCCTTTAAAACATTCTGTAAAAGCTTGTACTTATTATCAAGCAAGGGTGGAAGAGCAAAAACCAGATTTATGGCGGGCTCAATTTTATCTTGATATTTAGTTGATTCGGTTAAGATGGAGAACTCTTTTAAAGAAATTGACGTTTGAATACTTGCTGATCTGCAAAATCCGTAATTTTACCAGATAAGACGGATAACTATAAAATTTCTAATTCGCTTCTTTTTTTATTTGAGAAAAAAGAAAACACTTTAGATGAAGGATATGACCATGTCAAATATATGGAGTGGTCCTTTAAAAAAGAAAGATAATTGGCGCTGGATAATTCCCCGAGAATATAAAAAGGGCATGCTGACTGATGGATTGATTTTTGCCAATGAACGAATGATTGGTGAAATTAGAAAAGATCAGGCTCCCGAGCAAGTTGCAAATGTTGCTTGCCTTCCAGGAATTGTTGGGTATTCTTTAGCTATGCCTGATATCCATTGGGGATATGGTTTTCCAATTGGCGGTGTTGGAGCGACTCGTCTTGGTGATGGGGTTATTTCCCCTGGTGGGGTTGGATTTGATATTAATTGTGGCGTGAGAGTGATCAAGACGACACTTTATTTGGAGGAGTGTATTCCTAAAAGAGAAGTTTTATTGAGAGCCCTTTTCCATTCCATCCCTTCAGGAGTGGGATCAGAAGGGAAAATGAAATTTTCTCTTTCAGATCTTAAAAAAATTCTTCGTGATGGAGCCAAAGCAATTATTCAAAGAGGTTTTGGTTGGGATGGAGATGAGTTGGTGATTGAAGAGCAAGGGGCCTTAGCAGGGGCTGATCCGGCAGCTATCAGTGAAAAAGCCTTTGAACGTGGCAAGAGCCAATTGGGCACCCTGGGTTCTGGAAACCATTTCCTTGAAATCGAGACGGTCAAACAAATATTTGATCCTCACATAGCAAAGGTTTTTGGATTATATCCTGACCAGATTTTAATTATGATTCATACTGGATCGCGAGGGTTTGGCCACCAGGTATGCACTGATCATTTACGAGTAATGCAAAACGCTATGAGAAAATATAATATTCAGCTTCCCGATCGCCAATTAGCCTGTGCTCCTTTGCAATCTACTGAGGGCCAACAATATTTTTCTGCCATGGCCTGTGCTGCTAATTTTGCCTGGGCTAATCGTCAACTCATTACTCATTGGATTCGAGAATCTTTTGAGAAAATATTCAACCGTTCTGCTCAGGATTTGGGAATGGAAATACTTTACGATGTTGCACATAATATTGCAAAAATTGAGCAACATCAGGTTAATGGGAAGGTCCTGAAACTCTGTGTTCACCGGAAAGGTGCAACTCGTTCATTCGGACCAGGACAAAGAGATCTTCCAGAAAAATATCGTTCGGTGGGCCAACCAGTTCTCATTCCTGGAGACATGGGAACAGGGTCTTTTATTTTGTGTGGAACCGCTCAGTCAATGGAAGAATCTTTTGGCTCAGCTTGCCATGGGGCTGGGCGAGTCATGAGCAGGTCAGAAGCTGACAAATCAGCCAAAGGAAGAAATATAGCAAATGAGTTAGAAGAAAAAGGTGTATTCGTGATGGCTGAGAGTAACGCTACTCTTCGTGAAGAAATCCCGGCAGCCTATAAAGATGTCGGAGAGGTAGTTGATGTTGTGGAAAAAGCTGGTTTAGCACGTCGCGTCGTCTATGCTCAACCAATTGCTGTCATGAAAGGTTAGATAATTTCAGCAAAGGAGCGACAATTATGTTAGATTGGAAATGGGTACGAGAAAATCGTGAAATATTAGCTACCGCCTTAAAAAATCGAAACACCGATTTTGATTTAGATGAACTTTTTTCTTTAGATGATCAACGTCGATCGTTACAACAAGAAGCCGATCTATTAAAGCAGAGAAGGAATGAGGAATCAAAAAAAATCGGTTTTCTAAAAAAAGAAGGGAAAGATACCGAAGAATTAATGAAAAACGTTCAAAATATTGCTGACCAAATAAAAATTATTGATGATCAACTAAAAGCAGCTGAAGAAGAATGGAAAGAAAAACTGTTATGGATACCGAATATACCCCATGAAACTGTTCCCATTGGGCAAGATGAAAGTAGTAACCAAGTGGTAAAAAGCTGGGGTAAACCCAGAGAATTCGATTTTGAACCTCGTCCTCATTGGGATCTTGGTGAAGGATTAGATATTTTTGATTTTGAAAGAGGATCTAAAATTGCCGCTTCACGTTTCACCGTCCTCAAGGGTTTGGGTGCGCGTTTGGAAAGAGCAATTATGAATTTTATGCTTGACCTTCATACCCAGCAACATGTGTATGAAGAAATATTCCCTCCTTTCCTGGTAAATGCGAAAGCAATGACCGGAACCGGTCAACTTCCCAAATTTGCTGATGAACTCTATAAATGTCAAGATGACCTTTATTTGATACCAACTGCCGAAGTGCCTGTAACCAATTATCATGCCGAAGAAATCCTTCCAGAAGAAATCCTTCCTCTTTACTATACTTCTTATACTGCTTGTTTTAGAAGGGAAGCTGGTTCTTATGGAAAAGATGTTCGTGGTCTCATTCGACAACATCAGTTCAATAAGGTCGAGTTAGTAAAATTTGTTACTCCGGAGACATCTTACGATGAACTGGAGAAGCTTTTATCCGATGCTGAAGAAGTACTTCAAATACTCCAACTTCCTTATCGAGTTGTGGCCCTTTGTAGTGGTGATTTGGGTTTTTCATCCGCAAAAACCTATGATATCGAAGTGTGGATTCCATCACAAAAAACCTATCGTGAAATATCTTCCTGCAGTAATTTCGAAGACTTCCAAGCTCGTCGAGCGAATATTCGTTATCGAAATAAAGTAGTGAAAATCGGTTTTGTTCATACCTTAAATGGTTCTGGACTGGCTATTGGTCGCACTGCCGTTGCTATCCTTGAAAATTATCAGCAAGAAAATGGTACGGTTGTTATTCCTGACGTACTTCGTCCCTATATGCAAGGATTAGAGCTTATTACCCCTCAGTATCGGGTGATTTGAAATGAAAAAAGTTGGAATTGGAATTGCTGGTTTTGGATTTATTGGGCATATACATGCCTTAGCTTTTCAATCCCTTCCTTATTACTACACCAATCTTCCTTTTATTCCTGAGATCAGGGGGATTTGCACTTCTCGACCCGATACTGCCATTCAAGTTCAGCAAGAAACCGGAGTTCCATTTGTAACCAGTTCAATTGATGAACTCTGTGAACGGAAGGATATTGACATTGTTGTTGTAGCTCTCCCCAACCTCTATCATTTAAAAACAGTCGTAAAAGCAGCTGAAACCGGAAAAGCAATATATTGCGATAAACCCCTCGCTATGAACCTCAATGAAGCATTAGAAATGAAACAGGTCGTTCTTAAGAATCAGGTTGTTTTTGGAATGTCATTTCAAAATCGTTTTGTTGCAGCGATTCTAAGGGCAAAGCAAATTATTGAAAATGGTATGATTGGTGAAATTTATCGAGTCCGTGGTGCTTATCTCCACTCTGGATATGGTGATCCGAACCGACCTATGAGCTGGAGACTGAGGAAAGAAATCGCTGGTGGCGGGGCTCTTGCTGACTTAGGTTCGCATCTTTTCGACCTTATCCACTACCTTATCGGGAATACAACAATAGTAAGTGCTAAAGGAAGGACTTTTATCACCGAGCGCCCAAGATCAGCTCAAACTCAAGAATTAGAAAAGGTTTATGTTGATGACTGGTCTCAAGTAGACTTTGTGCTTGAAAACCAGTCT
>JAAYUP010000313.1 GCA_012517635.1 Candidatus Atribacter alterifermentans | reverse complement strand
CCTTATTTAGCTTTTTCTGTCATTATTCAATCGGGATTAGATGGAGTGGAAAAAATTCTTAATCCAGGTAGACCTTGCAATAATGTAAATCTTTATGAAATGAGTTGTGAGGAAAGAGAGGAATGGGGTATCCGAAATTTACCCCGAAATCTGGGTGAAGCTTTGGAGGAGTGAGAAAAAGATGAAATAGTCAAACATGCTCTCACCCCGCATATTTTAGATTATTTCTTAAATGCTAAGCGAAGAGAATGGGAAGAATTTCAAAGAATGGTTCATCCCTGGGAAATTGATCGGTATCTCGAATTATTTTGATCTCAGAACTATCTATAAGCTCGATAAATTAAGCCCTACTAAAAATATTTAAAAAATTTTCGAGATGTCAATTTATTGGTCCTCTTTTCGAAATTTTTCTAAAAGGATTAATAACGCAGCAAGGTCAGAAGGCGTAACTCCACGAATTCGCGAAGCTTGCCCTAAAGTAGTGGGGCGTAAAGCTTGCAGCTGCTCTTGAGCTTCACGAGAGAGGATCTTGAGTTGGTTAAAAGGAAAATGAGGTGGGATTGGTCGGTTTTCCATTTGACGGAATTCATCAATCGATTTGATCTGCCTCTCGATATATCCGCGATATTTGGTTTGTATTTCAACTTCTTCAATAATGTCAAGAGAAAGAAAAGGTCTATCAGGATCAAAAGGAGAAAGGTCATAATAATTCATTTGTGGTCTGGTGAGGATAGAGTTTATTCGAGTTGGTTCTGATAAAGGACGAGTATGTTTTTTTTCTAAAAGTTGATTCAAATCTGCTGATGGAAAAATATTGGTTTTTTCAAGACGTTCTATTTCTTGGGAAATGAGGTTTTTCTTTTCTTGAATTATCTGATATCGACTTAGTGAAATTGTCCCCGCTTGATACCCATATTCTGCTAATCGAACGTCAGCATTACTATGGCGAATGAGAAGTCGGTATTCAACTTTACCAGTTCGAAGCCGATATGGTTCTTGGATTCCTTTAGTGACTAAGTCATCAACCATAACTCCTATGTAACTCTCATCACGTTGTAAAATTATGGCTGGTTTATTTTGAGTATAGCGTCCAGCATTTATTCCGGCTATGATGCCCTGACCAGCAGCTTCCTCGTATCCTGACGTTCCGTTAATTTGTCCAGCAAAAAAAAGTCCTGGAATGAATTTACTTTCCAGAGACAGTTTAAGCTGGGTAGGCAAGATAATATCATATTCAATTCCATATCCTGGGCGTATAATATGGCAGTTTTCTAATCCGGATATAGAATGAAGAATTTGCCATTGAACCTCTTCTGGAAGTGATGTGAAAACCCCTTGAACGTAAATTTCATTACTATTTTCACCTTCTGGTTCAAGAAAAACCAAGTGACTGATCCGATCAGGGAAACGATATACTTTATCTTCAAGGGAAGGACATTCTCGAACCGGGGAACTATCACTAAATTGGTAGAGAAGAGGAGACCGGTCAAAATTTTTACGAATAATTTCACAGGTTGTTTCATTGGTTCGGGTTAGAAAAACTGATGATCCTTCATAAACCCGAGGTGTGCTTTCCCAGGAAAAACAAAGAGGTTGTTCATCGCTTTTTTGTTCTTCACATTTTTTAAAATTAATAGTTCTTTTGTCAATCCGTGGTGGTGTGCAAGTATTTAAACGAAGAATTTTAAAACCTTTTTGACGAAGTGATTGGCTGAGATAATTTGCCGGAAATTCACCTTGACGACCAGCTGGATAACTCATCTCGCCAATCTTAATCACTCCGTTCAGAAAAGTACCAGTTGCTATTACAACTGATCGACACTCAAATTGAGTACCCTGAAAAGTTTTAACTCCAGATATTTCACCATTGGAATTTAATACTAAGTCGGATGCCTCTCCTTGGAAAATAGATAGCAATGGAGTTTTTTCTAAGTATTGCCGGATGATAAGACTATACCGATCTCGTTGCGTTTGAGCACGGAGAGTTTGAACGGCAGGACCTTTACCAGTGTTTACTTTTTTGATATGAAGGGTACATTGATCGGTTGCTTTAGCCATTAAACCTCCCAAAGCATCAATTTCCATGACTACGTGTCCTTTCCCTGGTCCTCCAATTGCAGGATTGCAGGGCATAAGAGCTATATGGTGAATTGAGTTTGTAATCAGAAGAGTTTTCAATCCCATCACTGCTGAAATATGGGCGGCTTCTGAACCAGCATGACCTCCACCAATGACAATCACATCGTAATGACAACCCATAAAATATCTCACCTTTCATTCAAAAAAAAAACAGCAGATCTTTGAGCAACATTGCTCACTTTCAGTTATCATCAATGATTTCTGGAGAGAAAGTTTAGCATTTCCAATGATTCTTGTCACTTTTTAAATCACTCTTCAGTCAGTTTTTTCATAGTACCAGATTAGTTTTATAAGATTGATTGAGCGAAGGTGAGAGAGGGGGGAGGAATAAAGAGAATCTATATTGAATATGAGAACATTGTGATAAAATGATAGCCGATTAAATTTCCTTCTTTTACTGTTCCCATTGGGAAATAGGATGGTGGATACCGAATGCTCATAGTGGTTCATGGTGGAATTTATGTTGAAGAAATTCCAGAAATTGCTGATGTCTTAAAAAGTGCTTGTTCAGTTGGACGCAAAATTTTAATGCAAAAAGAAGCGGTAGATGCTGTTGAAGAAGCAGTAAAGGTTTTGGAAGATGACCCTCGTTTAGATGCTGGTACCGGATCGTATCCAAATCTGTTGGGTGAAATCGAAATGTCAGCCAGTATCATGAAAGATGATTTGTCTTGTGGGGGAGTAGCAGCAATAAAAAATATAAAAAATCCAATTTCTGTTGCTCGAGGGGTAATGGAACAAACGAAACATGTCTTATTGGTTGGGGAAGGTGCAAACCTTTTTGCCAGATTGTTAGGATTTGAGCCTTACAATCCGGTGGCTGACCTTACTATTACAACCCTTCGTAAAGCAATTGAAATTGCTGAGAAAGAAAAAAATTCTATTTATCACTACTATTTAGAACGAGCTCGATTATCTCTTCAAACACTCCAATTGGGAACAGTGGGATCAGTGGCAATCGACAGTAAAAAACAAAAAGCAGCAGCAACTTCAACTGGTGGAATTGAAATGCAGCTCCCAGGGCGAGTTGGGGATTCTCCATTAATTGGTTTAGGGAACTTTGCAGGAGAATGGGGTGCTGTATCGATGACTGGAGCTGGAGAGGGAATTATTAAATTGGGCTTAGCTCGGAAAATTGCCGAATGGATGGAAGAAATGAGTGCCCAAAGTGCGGTTGATCGGGGAATGGCTATAGCAAAGAAGTATAATGTTGTATGTGGAGCTATCGCTCTGAGCTATCGAGGAGAAATTGGTATTGGAAACAATGGAGGAAAAATTAGTTATGCGTTTTGGAAGGATGGAATGCAAGAGCCATATACCTATAAGGATTCTCATTAAAAATTAATTTATTTCTTGTTTGTTTTAAAATCTTGACGAATTGCTTTGGTGTGTTATAATCCCCAACAAGAAAATTGAGCGGGAATAGCTCAGCTGGTAGAGCTCCAGCCTTCCAAGCTGGTTGTCGCGGGTTCGAGTCCCGTTTCCCGCTCCACTTTTGATAAAGAAACTTCACTTTCCTCGAAAATGACCAATGAATAAAATACCCATAGTTTGAATAGGAGTTAGCATTTTTTTGCTGAGATTAGTCTTAATATCCTGTAACGATACCAGATGAGGTTGAAAAAGAATTGTTCCTTCACCCTAACCTTCTCCTGTGCGAACAGGGACGAGGGGAAAATCTCTCCCTTTTGAAAAGGTGCATAAAAGGGGGGATTAGAATTTTTTCGTGCTCCGTCATTCAGGCTGTGTCACAATTCCTTTCTTACACCACGTATAACCTAAAAGTGGAGGACACATAACACCTATCCTTAATTTTTGGTTCTCTATTCCCAATATGACCGTAAAATATTTGTATAAGTGGGGGTAAATAATTTACAGAATCATTATGACACAGCCTGAATGCGAGGAGTGTCCTATGCGATTGGGCAATCTCATTGAGTCATTTTGTCGTTCTAAGAAGTCTGGTAGCTTCTACCTACCAGACGAAGCGTGAATCTTATAAACCCAGCTGTCGTTCTGAGGAGTCCGGTGTCTTTTACCAGACGACGTGAGAATCTCATTTTTTAAAATATTTTAAAAAGAAAAAAAACATAAAAAGATGAGATCCTCACGCCCTCGAAAAGCGAGGGCTCAAGATAACGCCTGCGGTGTTAGATGAGATCATTGTGCGGGCAATCGCCTCTCAGGGTGGTTCATTCTGTACTTCCTACTTTTTTTTCAAGTGAGGAGTGTAATGTTAAATAGGTCTAATCAAAACAGAAATAAAACGATAAAATAGTATTGACAAAAAATTGAATGGAGGTGTCTATTTGATGGTGAAATGGGGGGTAATTGGAGCCGGAGGAATTGCCCGGAGAAGAAGTATACCTGAGGTAGTAAAATTTTCAAAAAAAAGTCAAATCACTGCATTAATGGATATTTCTGAAGAATTAGTAAAGGAAATGGGAAAGGAATTTGGTATTGACCGATGGTACACCAGCGTTGAAGAAATTTTAAAGCAAGATATAGATGCAGTATACATTGCTTCACCAGTTTTTGAACATGAAAAACAAGTAGCAGCAGCTTTGAATGCTGGTAAACATGTTTTATGCGAAAAACCAATGGCTTTAACGTTTGATCAAACTGAAGCAATGGTTCATTTGGCCGAGAAGAAAAACCTAAAAATTGGCGTAGCTTTCATGATGCGCTATAATGTCTATCATCAAAAAATCAAACAACTGGTAGAAGAAAATCAATTAGGTCAGATTGTCTATGGTAGAGCTCAGTTGACTTGTTGGTATCCTCCTATTCCTGATGCATGGAGGCAAAAAAAAGCAACAGGAGGGGGAGGGGCACTTATTGATATGGGATGTCACTGTATTGACCTCTTAGAATGGATTATTGGTCCCTGTCAAGAAGTAACTGCTTTCATTGATACAATTACCCATCCCTATGAAGTTGAAGATACGTCAACTATCCTTATGAAGTTTAAAAATGGAGCTCAGGGAGTCGTTGATAACTTTTTTAATATACCTGACCAAGCAGCTAAAAATATGTTGGAAATATACGGGACAAAAGGTGCAGTAATTACTCATAATTCAATTGGTCAAGATTCGGCTGGGAAAATGTGGTTATATCTTGAGTCAGAGAATAAAGGATACTCTTCACAACAAGCTCGTACGAAGGATGCATACCAAGAAGTCATATTAGAACCAAAATCGATGTATGCGCAGGAATTTGATGCCTTTAGTCATTGGATTCAAACTGGGGAAAAGCCGGTTATTCACTATGAAGCTGGAGTTCGTAACTTTAGAATCATAGAAGCAGCCTATCAATCTTCGAAAGAAAGAAAAGCCATCAAATTATAAAAGATCACCAGAATATGCAGAGATAGTTAGATGAGTTGACATATTTATGATCAAGTGGTAACTTATAAATAAAGAAAACCGAATAGATATTTTAGTGGGGAGCTCCATAGTGCGGGGCTGAGAGGAAAGCGCGAGCTTTCGACCCCTCGAACCTGATCTCGGGTAATGCCGGCGTAGGGATGAGGAAGAATCATGAATCCACCCGCACAAAAATGGGTGGATTTTTATTTTTTCTATTATGAGGAAACAAAATGAAAAAAAATAATTCAGTCCGCTTATTGACCTTTACGGCACTTTTTGCTGCTTTGGCAGTTTTCGGTTCGTTTATTCACTTTCCAATTGGTCCAGTGAAGGTTTTCCCTTTTCAGCATGCCATTAACGTGGTGGCTGGTATTATAATCGGTCCCTGGTATGCGATGATTGCTTCTTTTTTAGCCGCTTTGGTTCGCTTGATGTTGGGTACCGGAACGATATTTGCTTTTCCAGGTGGGATTCCTGGAGCTTTTGTGGTAGGAGTGTTCTACCATTATGGTATTCGAAGGGATTGGGTAAGTTTTTTAGAACCTGTTGGAACAGTTTTGGTAGGTGCTACCTTGAGCGCTTATCTAGTAGCTCCTTGGAAGGAGATGTCGGTTACTCTTTCTTTTTTCCAGATTAGCTTTCTTGTGAGCTGCTTACCCGGAAGCATCATTGGGTTTTTGTTAATCAAAGTCATAAGAAAGTTACCGTGGTTTAATGTCGAAATTCTCAATGGTGGTAAATAGAAAATGGAAGAAGAAGTTTACATTTCACAATCGAATCGTAATCTTACTGGATTCGATTTCTTTTTACTCTGGTCGGGTGCTGCTATATCTATTGCTGAGATATGGGCAGGTGGAATGTTGGTTTCTCTTGGTTTTTGGGGTGGGATTATGGCTATTTTAATTGGACATGTAGCTGGAAATACCCCCCTTAGTTTAGGAGGAATTATTGGAAGTGAGTGGGGTATTTCTTCCATGTTTTCTACTCGAGCCGCCTTTGGACGCATAGGGTCTTTTATAGCTTCATTTTTTAATATTGTTCAACTTTTGGGTTGGACAGCGATTATGGTGATTATCTGTGCAAGAGCTATGGATGTCATCAGTATGAAAATGTTTGATTATAATAATCGATTTTTATGGATTCTTATCGCCGGATTAGGTAGTACGGTCTGGGCAATTGTAGGTCATCGTTGGTGGAAGTGGATTCAAAGGATTGCAGTTGTTGCATTGGCAGCTCTTTGTGTGGTCATGACCTATGTAGTTATGGTGAATGCCCCTCTTTCTTTTTTAAAGAATATTGTTGCCGATGGATCTCTTCCTTGGGCAACTGGATTTGATATTGTAATAGCCATGCCAATTTCTTGGCTTCCTTTGGTCGCTGATTATTCTCGCTTTGCCAAAAACACCAAAAGTGCTTATTGGGGAACGTGGTGGGGTTATTTCTTAGTAAGTTCTTGGATGTTCATATTGGGCTTTTTTCTTTCATTAGCAACCGGACAAAGCGATCCAATCCCTGGTATGGTTGCCATGGGTTTTGGGGTTATAGCCTTTATGGTGGTTCTTTTCTCTACTATTACGACAACATTTTTAGATATTTACTCAACAGCAGTTTCTTTTAGGAATGTTAGACCTAAAACAAAAGAAAAGTTAGCGACTTTCCTTTTCGGAATTGGTGGTACCGGACTCGCTCTCTTTTTCCCCGTGGATCGATATGAAAACTTTTTATATTTTATTGGATCAATTTTTATTCCTTTATTTGGAGTTGTTCTTTTTGACTACTTTATTTATCGGAAAAGAAGGATTGATACCAAACAACTCTTTCATCAAAAAGAATATGATCTTGTAGCTATTTTAGCTTGGATTGGTGGATTCGTTATTTATGAATTATTTTTGAATTATTTGCCGGTTTTGGGTGCTTCTCTTCCAAGCCTTTTTTCTTCTGGTGCAATTTATTTGGTGTTAAAAAAATGGATAAAAAAATAATTCAGCGATGTGCTTTATTGTTACCGATTATTCGTCAAAAGAAGCCCCTTATTCACCATATAACCAATATGGTATCCGCTAATGATAATGCCAACATCACCTTAGCGATTGGTGCTTCACCAGTAATGGCGCTTTCAAAGTTTGAAGTTGAAGAAATGGCAGCCCAAGCTGACTCTTTGGTTTTGAATTTGGGAACATTAAATCCAGATCTCATTGAGAGTTGCCGTTTGGCTGGGAAAGTTGCAAATCAAAAGGGAATTCCTATAATTTTAGATCCGGTTGGAGCAGGAGCTACTCAGTATCGAACCAACGCAGCAAAAGAAATTCTCTCTGAAATTAAGATAACTGTAATTCGTGGAAACGCTGGGGAAGTATCTGCTCTCCTGGGTGATCCAAGATTTATTAAAGGTGTTGATGCTACACCAACTAACGTATCTGTTTCAGATTTGGCTCGAGAAGCCAGTCAGCGTTATGGAACGATAGTAGCCGTGACAGGAAAAGTTGATTTTATCAGTGATGGGATTCAACTTTTTTTGGTTCATAATGGTCATCCCTGGTTAAAAATTTTAACTGGAACGGGATGTATGGCCTCTTCCCTCTGTGCCATTTTTGCTTCAATTGAAGCAGATCACCTCACATCAACCATTGCCGCTTTAGGATTTTTTGGTGTCTGTGCAGAAAT
>JAAYUP010000312.1 GCA_012517635.1 Candidatus Atribacter alterifermentans | reverse complement strand
TTGGGCGCCAGCAAACTCCATTTGCATTGTTCCTAAAAAATTGACCATTTGTCCGGTAAGCGCAGATAGGTGCTTCGCCGGTCCAGCTGCAACCTTATCCTTGACACCCCCAAATCCTTCACGAATAAGTTCTTCTAATGACCAACCCGCACAATAGGCAGTAATACCATAAGACAGGTCATGGATATGAATATCGGCATTGATATGGGCATCTCTCACTTCATCGGGATAAATTCGATTAAGAGTATAGTGGGCCATTACTGAACCAGCAGTATGAAGGACTAATCCGGGATAAGAATAGGTGGTGTTTGAATTTTCTTGGGTTCGCCAATCGGCTTTTTGGAGGTATTCTTGGACTATTTTTTCCACGTCTACTGCGGCTTGGAGAGCTTCTCGTGCTTCCTGTCGTTTTCGCCGATAAAGAATATAGGCTTTTGAAACTTTTGAATAACCATATTGGATTAGAGTCTCCTCGACTAAATCCTGTATAATTTCAATGTCTACAGTCGTGTTTGTTCCAAATTTTTCGAAAAGTTGATTGGTAACCACTTGGCTCAACTCATCAGGAATCGTTTGAGAGGTTTCGCCTACTGCCTGAAAAGCTTTATATATGGCTCTCTCTATTCTTTTTCGATCAAAAGGAACGATTCGGCCATCTCTTTTTTGCACTTTTTGGGGTGATAGAATACCAACATCTAACGATTTACTCACAAAAATCCCTCCATTTACTATTAAAAAATCAATGATAATTTAAATAAAACCACGAGATCTTTTTAATAATCTCAAAGTAATGCTCTCTTTCTTTTACACCGAATTTTTCTCTCCGGTTTTTAAAGAAGTTAAAATTTCCATAAACTGATCTATATCTCTGAATTCTCGATATACTGATGCAAAACGGACATAAGCCACTTGATCTAATTCCTTTAATTTTTCCATAACTTTTTCTCCAATGCGGGATGAAGACACTTCTTCATATCCTTCATCTCTTATCTCTTTTTCAATAAGATCAGTGATGGACTCTAAAATTTCAACGGAAATCGGCCGTTTTTCAACTGCTTTTAACATTCCATTCAAAATTTTTCCTCGGTCAAAAATCTCCCTTCTCCCATCTTTTTTTATGATTACCAATGGTTTTCTTTCCAACCGCTCATAGGTAGTAAATCTTTTTAAACATTTAGGACATTCTCTTCTGCGCCGCACCCCACTTCCTCCGTCGGCAACCCGTGAATCGATAACCCGAGAATCAGGTTCACCACAAACCGGACAATGCATTTTACACCCCAACATATAGATTTATATTAGGTATTATATACTATATTTAGTATATAATAGCGTTAAGAAAAATCAATAGAGGAAATAAAAAATAATCAATGCTTCATCTTGTGGGATTTTCTTTTTATTTAAAAAATGGACTGTCTCCATTATCAAATCCAAACTATTTGAAATGATTTGGTTTTTCCCTGGTTTATGAATATAATATAGTTCTGGGATTAGGGGATTTTTTTAAAAATAAAAATATCCTTCTGGGTGTTTAAGGATAGACCCTCATGCTGCTTTCGCAGCACCAGCTGAGAGTGAAAATAGCTATCTCAATCCGTCATTGCGAGGAGGTCAACCGTTTTTTGGTTGGATGACGTGGCAATCTCTGCCACCCAGTTTGTCATTCTGAGGAGTCCGGTGTCTTTGACCGGACGACGTGAGAATCTCATCCTTTTAAATCTTTTCCAGAATTAAAATATAAAAGATGAGATCCTCACGCCCTCAAAAAGCGAGGACTCAGGATGACAGATGAAAGGCACACCCCCCTAACCCCTCTCAATGGTGGAATTTATACGGTTCACGGT
>JAAYUP010000311.1 GCA_012517635.1 Candidatus Atribacter alterifermentans | reverse complement strand
TGGTCTATCCTCTCAGTTTTTGTCTTTTACAATTTTTTTCATCTTACGCCGTAGGCTGCTATCCTGTGCAGTTTACAGGATAGTGTATAATAATAAAGGGAAGGTCAGGCAACCGCGGGTGAAAAACCTGAGGAAAGTCCGAACTCCACAGAGCAAGGTACTGGATAACGTCCAGCGGGGGTAACCTCGGGAAAGTGCCACAGAAAAGCAAACCACCTTGGTTTTTTACCAAGGTAAGGGTGAAAAGGTGAGGTAAGAGCTCACCGGTCACCGGGTGACC
Source organism: Candidatus Atribacter alterifermentans (assembly GCA_012517635.1). Classification (GTDB taxonomy): domain Bacteria; phylum Atribacterota; class Atribacteria; order Atribacterales; family Atribacteraceae; genus Atribacter; species Atribacter alterifermentans. Next base: position 7,458 of record JAAYUP010000311.1, on the reverse strand, counting down.
GGTGTTCCTGGAAAACCCTACCTGGAGCAAGGCCAAATAGGAAGGAATGAGGCTGCTCGCTGACCTTCGGGTTGGCCGCTTGAGGAACCGGGCAACCGGTTTCCCAGATAGATGGTTGCCGTTCTCTTTTGAGAATACAAAATTCGGCTTATCGATCTTCCCTAAAAAAAGAGGGATTCAAGAATCTATCCGATAACTGAATCCCTCTTTTTTTAAAGCTTCCAATCAGTTTATCTTTTTCGCAATATCGAATGCATAGCAATAGATACGATGACAATTAAACCGTATATCAGCTGGGTCCAGAATCCGGACATACCAATAGCAATAATTCCCGCTTCTAAGCATCCTAAAATGATTGCCCCAATAAAGGTACCAAAGATGGTCCCCACTCCACCATTAACTGGTGTCCCACCTAAATACACAGCAGCTATCGTTTTTAACAGATATCCCTGACCAAGTGTCGGCCAGTAATAGGTTACTTCAAGACTGGCAAGAATACCTGCAAAAGCAGCAAATAAACCCATTTGGGTAAAAACAATCATTTTTATCCAGTCAACGTTAACCCCCATTACTCGGGCACTCTCCGGATTATCTCCGGTAAAGTAAACATGGGCACCGAAACGATGGCGATTTAAAAAAAACCAAATAAAGAAATCTATGATCACCGTCCAGATCATCTGAGCGGGAACTAAGCCTCCTAATCTTCCAACTAATAACTTATAGATAAAACTGGTTTTGGTCGGAACCAATGTTTTCCCTAAGCCACCACTAACTACCGCAGTAGCTCCCGCCCAAAAAAATTGAGTACCAATGGTGGTTATCATGGACGGAAGCTTGAGCTTTACAATCAATAAACCATTCATCAACCCGGCACCCAACCCAAAAGACAAAGCCAAAAGTAATCCGATACCCGGACTTCCGGTTCGATGGTAGATCACAGTAAATACCCAGCCGGCAAAACCCATGATCGAAGGAAATGAAAGGTCCATCTCACCAGAGATGACGACCAGAGTTAAAGACAAGGCCATGATGGCAAAGAAGGGGATGGTTGACATAAAAGAATAATAAATATTATAGGATAAAAAAGTTTGGGGGCTTCCTATGGTAAAAAGGATAAAAATCCCAAACAGAACAATGATTACGCTGATTTGAGATTTATTTTCTCTTAGTAATGCCGATCTCATAATCTCCTCCGTACTTCCTCAAAAAATGGTACCATTAGATTTTTCAAGTCCCAAACCAATTCTATTTTAAGAGAATCTTCACCTCTGGTTTTTAAGATCAACTTTAAGGCATTTTTGATTGCATTTCATCCTGGGGTTGATCACAAGCAACAGTTGAAGTTCCATTTTCATTTAATTTCCCCGTTCGAGCCACCAAATAAAGTCGGTTAACCAGCTCTTCTAAAGATATTTCATCCTTTCGAAATTGCCCAACAACACTGCCTCGATCAAGGACTACAATGCGGTCGGCAACGGGATAGACATGATAGATATTATGGGTGATAAAAATACAGGATTTACCTTTCTTCTTGATATCTTCAACAAAACCAAGTACCTTTTGGGTTTCGGATAAAGAAAGTCCCGTAGTAGGTTCGTCAAGGATTATAAGATCAGCTTCAAAGTGGAGAGCCCGTGCTATAGCCACTCCCTGCTTTTCTCCACCTGACATTGTTTTAACCACTGCATCGGTAGTTAATGCCGAAGAGGTAAAACCCATGTATTCTTTCATAATCCTCTCAGTTTCTTCTTTCTCTCTTTTTACATCGATAAAACCCCAGCGGGAGGTTATTTCTCTTCCCATAAAAATATTTCTCCAAAGACTATGCTCTTCACTTAAAGCACGTTCCTGAAAAACGGTTTCAATACCAATATCACGAGCTTTCGCCACACTAAAATTGACCAGTTTTTCTCCCTTCCAATAGAGATCACCGGAGTCCGGTTGATGGACTCCGGTGATAATCTTGATCAAGGTGGATTTCCCGGCACCATTATCACCCAACAAGCCAACCACTTCATTGGTGTTAATTTCCAGGTTAATCCCCTTCAAGACTTCAACATGGTCAAACGATTTCTTGATATTGCATAATTTGACCAAAGGCTCTTGAGTTGCCACTAATTATCGAATCCCTTCTTCAGCCAGCTTTGCGACAGCTTCGACATTATCAGCATCGATAAATCCGGAACCGGTATCGATATGAAGTCCGGAAAAGCCGTATTTTTTGGTTAAGCAAATCTGGAGTATTGGCAGATATCCTTGGAGATAAGGTTGCTGGTCGAGTATCAAATCGCAAAATCCATTTCGAATCGCTTCAACCGTAGCTGCGGTTAAATCAAACCCAATACCGATCACGTCATCTGGACCCTTGCCAGCTCCCTTTAAATAGGTTTCTATCGTAGCAGTAAGTCCACCATGATCGGTACAGATTATTTTACAATCTGGGTGAGAAGAGAGATAACCGCTTACTATTGGAGTCCCCAGCGGGGCATCAGCGTTCACTTCGGGAGAAATCTCGATATAATCAACAACTAGTTTGGCTTCTTCAAATGCATCGATTACACCTTTGGTCCTCAGGCCGCGAGTTTCCTGAGAAAGCAATCCCCAAACCATAGCCCGATCCCCTTCCTTCAGACCAAACTTTTCAATAGCTTTTTGACCTAAGGAATAACCAGAAGCATAGAGTTCCTGACCAACATATCCAAAACCTTTATCTTTATATTTCCCCTCTGCTATTGGCAGAGCAGTATTTTGTGAAGTAACGATTATTCCAGCAGCAATGGCTTCATCAATAAGCGGATCTAAAGCATCATCTCCAGGATGCCCCATGATGGCTATTCCGTCTGGTTTGGCAGCAATTGCATCTTTGAACTGGGCTACCATCCGGTCAGGCTGCCACTGGGAAAACACATATTCAACCGTGCAGCCAAAGTCCTCTTCAGCTGCTTTGGCACCTCGATAGACTACTGAGGCAAAGGGGTCTCCTTCTGACCCACCCGGGAAAAATCGAATCCGTATTCCTTCAAAATGTTTCCCCTGAGCCGAAGCTGAACCTATCAAGGTCAAAACTAAAAACGAAATGAACATAAGTATTAAAATTTTCTTCATAGCCATACCTCCCTTAATAATTTTTGAAATAATCTTTTATATTCCCCTTATTAAATACTTTTTATTAACTTTGCCTCCCTTCCAGTGTTATTTTTTCACTAATGAGTTTATTCTACCCTATCTAGCATGTATTTTTCAATATATTTCAGTAAACAGTAACAAATTTAACAAAGTCAATTATCATTTTACTCTCAATGAGTTTCTTGTTCCATTTTTATGGGTTTGACAACCAATTTTCCTGGCAACATCAGATGATTAGGAAATTGCCTTCTCCCTTGATGTGAGAAGGCAATCCTCTTCGTTCATTCCACTTTAATCGGATAATAGCCCTGGGTTTGAACCGTTTCCAAAAAGGTTAAAAAGTTCTCAATTGGAGTATCAAGCTGAATATGATGAGTTGGAGACAGAATAAGTCCCCCTCCTGGTGCTATCTTTTGGATCCGATCAAGAGTTTCTCGCCGGATATCCTCCACCGTTCCAAAAGGAAGAGTATATTGTTCATCAATAGTTCCCCAAAAAGCCAAATTTTTACCATATCTCCTTTTTAAATAAACTGGATCCATAGCTGCCGGCTGAATTGGATTGAGAACATCAATCCCAATTTCAATTAATTCATCGATAATCGGATAAATATTCCCATCGCTATGATACGCAATCTTCAGGTTGGGATTGATCGCTTTCAATTTTTGACAAAACATCGCCATTCGCGGTTTGAGATAGCGTCTCCACATCTCTGGGGATATCATCATTCCCTTCTGGGTCCCTACATCATCACCAATCCAGATTCCATCGGCTCCCATTTTGGTTAAGTTACTAGCAGCAGCGAGATGATAATGAAAGGGAATGTCAAGGATAAGATTGGCTTTTTCTTCATCGTAAACCATATCCATCAACAAACGGTTTAAACCTCGAAGATACCACGCTCCTTCAAATATTGTACAAACCGTCACTCCAAGAATGAAGTAATCTTTTCCATACTGTTCAAGAACTTTACCAAATGGGGTATAAAGATCTTCCCGATTCGGATCTGGAGGTTGATAATTGTTGATTCGATCCTCATCGGCAAGAGGATTCTCAGCTATTTCAGTATATCGGCCAAATCCAAACCTGGTTTTATACTCGGCTTGCTTCCATTTGATTCCCCATTCACAGGTATATTCATCTTCATCAGATGCATAATAGGAATTGGCAATTCCGACTGAATATTGAATAATATCAAGATGAAAATGCTCTTCTAAATCGTGGACTTCTCCTCCATGGGGGTTGACTGGGTGTGATGGTAAATTCAGTTGCTTTCTCAAACGCTCAACGAATTCAGGAACAAAGCTAACGGTGACTGGTACCCGATCGGGTTCTTGATGGAATAATGCTGTCTTCACTCTTTCTTTGCTATTCAAAAATGAACACCCACCCTTCTAATAAATTCTTAAAAATTTTTTCTCAATAGTGACTCATACTTATTATAGGATATTTTCTCATATATCCGATAACATTCAAATATTATTAAAGATTCTGATCTATCCTGCGAGTTCGTGACATCAAGAATACCCGATCTCATTTCACCAGCCGACTGATTTCGAGATCTAGTATAGTAAAATCCATTTTCATTGTCATCTGGTGCTGCGAAAGCAGCATGAGGGTCTATCCTGTAAACTACAACAGGATAGCAGCCTACGGCGTAAGATGAAAAAAATTGTAAAAGACAAAAATTGAGAGGATAGACCACTTGAGTTTTCATCCTCATCTGGTGCTGCGAAAGCAGCATGATGGTCTATCCTAAAAATACCGTGAACGGTGAACCGTGAACCGCTGCTCCCGTTATCACCTTCTTAATTTTTTTCCTCTCCCCTGGTGGGAGAGGTAGAGGTGAGAAGGAAGGCATTTTCATCCACATCTCATACCATAAATGGAGCACAAATACTTACCTTCATAAAAAATGAGTCTTAAAATTATTGTAGCATATCAAATCATTTGATAATATTTTGGTTTCAATACGAAAATAAAAGGATAATTCCTATATTTTTCAGCGTAATCTAAACCATAACCAACCACAAATTGGTCAGGAATCACAAAACCAGTATATTCAATATCTAAATTCTTGACTATTCTTCTTTCTTGTTTGTCTAACAATGCACACACTTTCAAGCTGGCTGGCTCTCTAATGGTGAGAACCTCCTTTAGATGTTGCAAAGTGAGACCAGTATCAACAATATCTTCAACAATAAGAACATGTTTATTATGAATTGGCTTATCAAGGTCTTTTAATATCCTAATGACTCCTCCCGATTCGGTGTCGTCTCCATAGCTCGATATTGACATAAAATCAACACTTAAAGGAACTGAAATATTCCGTATTAAATCTGACATGAAAATAAAAGCTCCGCGAAGTATTCCGATGGCACGGATCTCTTTATCGGCATAATCTCTACTTATTTGTTGAGCCAATTCTTTTACCCGAGTCTCAATTTCCTCTTGAGAAATTAAAATTTTATCGATAAAATCATCCATTTTTCTCACCTCTTATATGTCCTCATCGTGACAATAAGAATGCTTTTGCTATTTTCCTGAACTTGAGCTCTTTCGTCAAGTAAAATACCGGGTATCCAAAGAATCTTTTCTTGATCACACAAAATTGGAACTTTTCTTCTCCAATTTTCAGGAATTCCTTGCAATTGAAAAATTGTTTTTAATTTCTTTTCTTTCCCATTGATTACTACTCGATCTCCTTTTAAAAAATTCCTTAATACTAATGGAAATTTGCATTTTTCTAAGTCTATTTCGCACCATATTGTTTTCAAGTCATCGTGTCCATGAGGGGTCTTGAGAAAAGACTCGATTGCTAATCCAATATCTTCAAGTTGGTTGATTCCAGGCATTTCCAACGCATAAGACCAGGCGGGTATATCTACTAATAATAGTTCACCCCGGCGGGCATAGATATAACCATTATCTACCCAAAAAGAAATCTTTTCCGGAAGCATGGTTTGTCCTTTCCCTTTTTTTATGATATTTTCCAACGCTTTAAAATGAGCTCTGGTTACTTGGTAGGTATCTCCTTTGACTTGTTTAATGAATGCAATAAGACCTCGTCTTTTTTTTAAATCAGAAATTCCAATCAACCTATTTATAGGAAAACGAAAAAGCTGTCCATTTTTTTCAACTGGCCATTCCTCTTCTGGGAAAGTGGATAGAGATTCTTGAAGGTTTAATCCCAAACGAAAAATGACTTCTTCAATTTTAGGATTGAAATCTTTTTTTAAAAAGGGAATTAATCCAAGACGAATTCGATTTCTTAAAAACGATTGATCAAGATTTGTTGAATCAACAACATACGTCAAGTGTTGCTCCTCAAGGTAATGGTGAATCTCATCGAGGGTTGTTTTTAAAAGAGGACGGATAAATTTCCCATTTCGAAAGGGCATACCTCTGAGGCCATGAATTCCAGTTCCACGGATGATATTCATCAAGATGGTTTCAACTTGATCATTACGATGGTGACCAAGGGCAATTTTATCAGCTTTCCAAAGTTCGGCAATTTCTTTTAATTTTTGATAACGAATTTTTCGAGCAGCTTCTTCTAAAGAAATTGATTGTTCCTTTTTATAAGCTTTGACGTCAAACTGTTCAACAAATATCTCTATATTGCGTTTTTTTGCCCAATCAATACAAAAATTCTGATCACGGAGAGCTTCTTGGCCCCGCAAACCATGGTTTAAATGAAAAAGGGCCAATTGAAACTTGAATTCATTACGAAGTTGTTCAAGAATATCAGATAAAGTAGTTGAATCGGGACCACCAGAAAATGCAACTAAAACTCGGTCTCCCGGAACAATTAATTCCTGCTCTTGAATGAGCCGGGAAACGGATTTTACCAAACAAGGATACTTCTTCATACCAGCGAGGGCTCCTGATAGGAATAACGTTGAGGAAGCTGGTGGCGGTGAAGGGATTCGAACCCCTGACGCTCCGGGTATGAGCCGGATGCTCTTGCCAACTGAGCTACACCGCCAGCAGTACCTATTATATTCACCAACACTTCAATTTACAAGTGCTCTCAAAGAAAATAATCGTTCTAAAGATAAAAAATGAAACTTCTCTTTGCCAATTTAAGAAGAGGAATTGTTCAATATATTCCCTCATTGAGTGGGGATTCAAGGGGGGTGTGCCTTACTCTTTTTTGTTTTGATCATGATTTACACGCTCTTGTATTTTTAGGATAGACCCTCATGCTGCTTTCGCAGCACCAGATGAGGATGAAAACTTAAGTGGTCTATCCTCTCAGTTTTTGTCTTTTACAATTTTTTTCATCTTACGCCGTAGGCTGCTATCCTGTTGTAGTTTACAGGATAGACC
>JAAYUP010000310.1 GCA_012517635.1 Candidatus Atribacter alterifermentans | reverse complement strand
TTACGAAGATGAAGTTGTTGACTATGATCTTTTTCGATCTCAGGCTCAACGATATGGATTTGATGAAAACGAATATCTAGCTGCTCTCGACCGTGTACCCCGTTTCAATCGAGATAGGGTTCAATCAGCACTGACTTTTATGCATAATTTAGCCCACACCCTATCTATCATTGGCTATGGTAATGTGAAATTATCCAAAATCTTAGCAGAGAGAAATTGCATTCTAAAAGAACTTCAGGAAAGCGAGGAACGCTATAGAGCGACCCTTTACTCCATTGGTGATGCGGTGATCAGCACCGATAGCGATGGATGTATTATCAATCTCAATTCGGAAGCGGAAAAAATTATTGGTTGGAAGGCAGAAGAGGTTCGTGGTAAAGAGATTAACCAAGTGTTTCGTATTATAGACGAAAAGAGCCGAGTATCTCGTAATGATTATGTTGTTCAGGCGTTGCAGGGGAAGGGTGGAAATAATTTAGGAAATAATATTTTGCTTATTGATAGAAATGGGTTTGAGAAACCGATCGATGGAAACGTTGCCCCCATTCAGGATAAGACTGGAAAAGTACTCGGAGCTGTCCTGGTTTTTCGGGATCAAACCCAGAATCGTGCCATGAATCAAAAACTCCAAATCATGAATGCTGCCATCCAATCTTCATCGAATGCCATTGCTTTTGCTGATTTACATGGATTTATTACCTATGTCAATCCCGCATCCTTACGGTTGTGGGGATATGAAAAAGAAAAGGAGGTTTTAGGTCAAAGAGTTACTGATTTTTTCTTGGTAGAAGAATCAGAAGTGATCAAAATCACGAACGAGATAAAACAAAAAGGAAGCTTCTTTGGAGAGCTCATAGGGAAGAAAAAAGATGGTTCCAATTTTGATGTTCAAATATCTGCCACTTTAGTGAGAGATGAAAATGGTCAACCATATTGTATGATGGGTTCTTTCGTCGATATTACCGGACAAAAGAGGATTGAAAAAGCTCTGGCAGAGGAAGTAAAACAGAGAAAAATTTTAATTGATCAATCGCGAGATGGCATTGTTGTTATGAATGAAGAAGGTGGTGTTTTTGAAGCGAATCAAAGATTCGCTGAAATGCTCGGGTATACTATGGACGAAGTGAGTCGTCTCCATGTATGGGAGTGGGATGCTCAATTTTCCCAAGATACATTATTGGATATGATTAACAAAGTAAATGAAGAGGGAGATCATTTTGAAACTCAACACCGCCGTAAGGATGGCTCTTTGATCGATGTAGAGATTAGCAGCAATGCAGCTGTTTTTGGAGGGAAAAAGCTCATATTTTGCGTTTGCCATGATATTACTGAGCGGAAGAAAATGGAAGAGAAATTGCGCCGGGAGCAGGCTCTTCTCCGGACTTTCATCAATAATATTCCCGATCCAGTTTATGTTAAAGACCTTCATGCCCGCAAGCTGCTTGCTAATCAGGCTGATTTGGAAAACATGGGGTTGAAAAAAGAAGAGGAGGCTTTAGGAAAAACTGACTTTGAAATATTTCCTCATCATGTTGCTGAACACTTTTACCGTGATGACATGTTTGTTCTTCGAAATGGAAAACCTATCCTAAACCGAGAAGAAAGATTGGTTAAACCGAATGGAGAAGAGCGTTGGTTGCTTTCTTCCAAAATACCTTTGTTTGATGAAAAAGGACAGGTTATAGGTTTGGTTGGTATAGGACGAGATATCACCGAACGAAAAAATGCTGAGGAGCGGATTCACTACCTTTCTTTCCATGACTCTCTTACTGGCCTTTATAACCGTGTTTATCTTGAAGAAGAAATCAAAAGACTCGATACCGAGCGTCAGCTCCCAATCGGGATTATTATGATGGATGTGAATGGTTTAAAACTCTTTAATGATGCCTATGGTCACCAAATGGGAGATCAGCTTTTAAAGGCCGCTGCCGATGTGCTTAGAAAAATTTGTCGTAAAGAAGATTTGATCGCACGTTGGGGTGGTGACGAATTCATCGTTTTTCTTCCAAAGACCAACCTTGGTGAGGTTGAAGTCATTAGAAAAAGGATTATCGATGAGTGCGATAAAACTCAGATAGGTACTATATCTTTACCTTTATCCATGGCTATTGGTGTTTGTGTGAAGGAAAAATCTGAAGTAGATATTAATAAGGTTTTCCGAGAAGCTGAAGATCGGATGTATCAGAACAAACTGACCGAAAGTCGGAGTGCTCGAAGTACCATTTTATCAGCTTTACGGATTGCTTTACGGGACAAAACCCAGGTGACCGAGGAACACGGTGTCAAACTCCAGAACTTAGCTAGGATTTTCGGCGAAGCCGTTAACCTCACTCCATTCGATCAAGACCGGTTAGCACTACTCATTGCACTCCAAGATATCGGAAATATTACTATTCCAGAAGAAATATTGAAAAAGACCAGTCCTCTTACCGAAGAAGAATGGTCTATTTTTTGTAAGCATCCAGAAAACGGCTATCGAATTGCCCATTCCATTGAGGAACTCGCAGGAATTGCTGAGTTGATTCTCACTCATCACGAGAATTGGGATGGCAGTGGATATCCTCAGGGTTTAAAAGGAGAAGATATCCCCTTCCTTTCTCGTATGAATGCGATTATTATTGCCTATGATGAGATGATAAGAAAAAACGAATTTAACCAAGGAACGATTTGTTCCAAATCCGAAGCTTTAAAAGAGCTTAAAAGATGCGCTGGAAAACAATTTGATCACAAATTGGTTAATTTATTTATTGATAGGATGAAAATATTATCTGAATAATTAGGATTTAAAAAAACCATATAAGAAATAAATGAATAAAGAAAGATAGCTTTTCCGTTGCTTTCTGATGCTTCTCCTGCAAATAAACCCGTGACACTTTTTTGGTACCATATGACAATGAAAATAACCTACTCAGTGACCGATCTCCCCCCTTTAGTAAAAGGGGATAAAAGGAGGATTTGAAAGAACTGGAAAAAATCGAATTCAGAGCCATCTCCCTTTATCCAAAGGGAGAAGTCAATATAACGAGAATTTGGTTGAAATTAAATTTTTATCGGTTTTTTTCTTTATTGAACAGTAACTTCACTTTTAAAATGCCGGTATTTCGTTAAATGCAATTCTTTGATGACTTCAAATTGACCTGAAAGCCTGATATCCTCTGATGATGAACCCACCATTACATTGAAAAGACCTGGTTCAATAATGAACCGCATATACTCGTCATAGAAAGCCAATTGATCGGGAAAAAGAGTAAATACAATTGTTCGTTCTTCGTCGGGTTCGAGATGTATTCTCTTGAATCCTTTCAATTCTTTAACCGGACGAACCAGGGAAGCGATCGGGTCTTGGATATAAAGCTGTATGACTTCATCACCAGCTTGATGACCGACATTTTTCACTTTACATTGAATTTCAATTTTTTCCATCGATTTAATTTCTTTTGGAGAAATCTTTAGGTTGGAATATTCAAATCGAGTATAGCTTAAGCCATGGCCAAAGGGGAAAAGAGCTTGGGCGTCAGTTGAAATATATTGATTAAAAGCTAATGACTTGCGGTTGTAATAAATAGGGATTTGCCCGGTTTCTTTGGGAAAAGAAATGGGAAGTCTTCCACTGGGATTATAATCGCCAAATAAAACGTCGGCAATGGCATTCCCTCCTTCTTCTCCCGGATACCAGGCCTCAATGATAGCAGAAATATTTTCTTTTTCCCATTTTAGCGCTAAAGGTCTTCCATTTACCAAGATTAAAACGATCGGTTTCCCCAAGGTGTTGAGTTTTTTCAAGAGTTCGGTTTGAACTCCTGGGAGGCCAAGGTCGGCGCGATCACTGCCTTCACCTGATAGGGATTGTTGGAAAAGCCCACTTTTTTCACCCATTACAGTAATAATAACCTCGGCTTTTTTAGCGATATTTATTGCTTCATCAAAACCTTGGCAAGAGAGATCTGACAACTCACAACCTTTCGCATAAAGGAGTTCGGCCTGTGGAAGTTTATTCTTTATACCTTCAAAAGCAGTGATTGTTTTAACGTAATCTTGCCAAACTACTTTCTTCCCTTTCCAGGCTTGAACGCTGGGAATATGAACCGCATAACTGTAATCTCCATGGAGATGAAGGCTTTCCCGAGCATTCGGACCAATGACAGCTATGGTTTTCAGGTCTTTCTTAAGAGGAAGAAGACCTTCATTTTTTAAAAGAACCAAAGAAGCCTGAGCGATTTCCCGAGCTAACTGACGATTTTCTTCCGGATCTAAAAGCGAGGGCACTTGTTTAGGGTTGATGTAAATTTCTCCTTCAAAAAGACCCAAACGCATTTTTGTGGTAAGTACTCGACGAACCGCTTCATTGAGAAGTTCATTGTTCACCAACCCTTCCCGAACGGCTTCGAGAAGTGGTTCCCCATAACAGATAATATCAGGAAGTTCAATATCAATACCGGCTTGTAAGGCTTTTAGAGCGGCTTCTTGTGAATTCTGAGCAACATGATGAAGCGTTTCAAGCATTTTTATGGCTTCATAATCAGATACTACAATTCCAGTGAATCCCCATTCTTCGCGGAGAATTTTGGTCAGAAGGAATCGAGAAGCGGTACAGGGAATTCCGTCGATATCATGATAGGCGTTCATAATCGAACCAACTTGCGCTTCTTTTACTGCTACTTCAAAAGGGAAAAGGAATACTTCTCTCAGCTCTCTTTTTCCCACTCGGGCAGGACCCATGTTTCTTCCTCCCTCAGAGATACCATAAGCAGTGAAATGTTTAGCGGTTGCGATCACTCCTGTTTTCAAGTCATTTCCTTGAAGTCCTTGAATATAAGCGACACCAAAGCGGGAAACTAAATAAGGGTCCTCACCAAAAGTCTCTTCGGTTCTTCCCCAACGGGGATCACGAGGAATATCCAGAACTGGGGCTAAGCCTTGATGACCACCCATCCCTCGAATTTGTTTTCGGATGACATTGGTCATTTTTTCAATCAATTCGGGACTAAAAGTACTGGCTAGTCCAATAGCCTGGGGAAAAACGGTTGTTCCTCTGGCAGTTAATCCACTTAAACATTCTTCGTGGATTATAGCTGGTATTTTAAGACGGGTGTTTTCTTTGAGGAAACGTTGAATGGCATTTCCTATTTCTGCTGCCTTTTTGGGTTCGGTATCTGGATCCCCGACTAAACGGGTAATCTGCCCAATCCCTTTTTGGAGTATCATTTGAGCTTTATCGAGGGAAAAATCTCCATTTTCTACCACATGATGGGCATGGACAGCACATAGCTGCGCAACTTTTTCTTCCAAGGTCATTTGAGAAAGGAGTTGTTCAACAAAACAAACTGAATTTTCCATGGATGGATCACCTCAATATAATTTTTTGAATAATTTCGAAAGAAATTTTTTTTGGTAAACAACTCGGTCATTGGGTGACACCTGATGAGGATGAAAATAGGTTCCCCCTCATTCTCACCCTCTCCCACCGAGGGGCGAGGGAAAAAGAAAATTAAAAGGAGTTAAGGATATGAGTGTTTATTCACCATTTATTCCTCGCTCTTTCCTGTATTTGCCTTATAAAGATGGCATTTCACTATGACTCCATCGATTAATGCATTTTCAGGGACTTTCTTTCTACATATATCCATGACTTCCGGGCACCGGCCGGCAAACTTACATCCTTTTCGAAGATATTCTTCTTTCTCCTCGAGAAACTTGATCGACGTTTTTTGTTGCTGATGTGGATCGGGTTGAGGGATGGATTCGATAAGGAGTTTCGTATAGGGATGTTTCGGGTTCCCCAGCACTTCTTCAACTGATCCAGTTTCGACAATATTTCCTCGAAACATGATCGCAATTCGATCGCTAATGTAATAGGCGGTTGCCAGGTCGTGGGTGATGTAGATCACGCTCACTCCAAAGGAGTCTCTCATTTCTCGGAAAAGATTTACAATAGACATCCGTAAAGAAGCATCAACCATCGATACTGGTTCATCGGCGATTAACAATGATGGGTTGGTTAAAAGAGAACGAGCAATAGAGGTGCGTTGTAATTGTCCGCCAGATAGTTCACCTGGATACTTCCCGGTGATCTCCTGATAGGTGAGCCCAACCGCTTGGAGCTTTTCTTCAATCAGTTGATCAGCTCGTTTTCCATTCTTCTCTAAGTGAAAATTGTTAACAGTTTCAAAGAAATAACTTTCAACTTTACGCAAAGGATTAAAACTTTCAAAAGGGTTTTGAAAAACAGCCTGTACTTTCTTGAACCATTCTTTTTTGTCTTTTACTCGTTGTACGCTCTGATCAAGATACTGAAGTTCACCGGATGTCGGCATCTCAAAACCTAAAATCATTCGGGCAGTCGTGGTTTTTCCACAACCACTTTCTCCAGCGAGAGTGAAAATCTCAGCTGATTCCACTGTGAAAGAAACTTGGTCGACTGCTGTAATTTTTGTTCGGGATAGCAGTCCCCCTAAAGAGAAGACTTTGGTTAAGTTATGAGCCTTCAAGATGGTCGACATGCTAATCCCTCCCTAGCCAGCAGGCAACTTTGTGGTTTGGATTGCAATGATCGAGTTCTGGAATTTCTTTTATGCATTGGTCGAAAACCTGGGGACAGCGAGGGTTAAAAGGGCATCCAGTAGGTGGATCAAGCAGAGATGGGGGAGAACCAGGAACGCTTTTCCGTGATGTTTTATCCCCAATGCGGGGAAGAGACTGGATAAGGTACTGGGTGTAAGGATGGAGAGGATCAGTAAATATTTCTTCCGTTGGTCCTTCTTCAACAATTTTTCCAGCATACATAATGGCCATCCGGGAAG
>JAAYUP010000003.1 GCA_012517635.1 Candidatus Atribacter alterifermentans | reverse complement strand
CTTTCATAATGGGAAAGCCAAGGAGAGTTGTTTCAATATAGTGACGATATCCTTTTCCGGTTTCATGGACAAAGCGGAATCGTCCGGGAAAGGTTATACCCATAAAACGGAGGCGTAATCGACCGCTGACAACTGCTGATTTAATAACCGGAATATTTTCTCCATATATTAATTGGTAAAAACGTTCTACCGGTTCTGGTAAACCGTCTGGTAAGGGGATTGTATTTAGGATTGATGTAGCAGATCGTGGGAAGGGGGGAAAAGGTCGAGGTTTGACGTGAATTCCAACTAAGAATAGTGCAACTAAAATTACCAGAATTAAAATGACAGTGCAAAGAGCCTTCATAAACGCCTCCCTTTCTAAGAGATGGTTGTTTCAAAGGTGGGAAACCACTGATATCGGTTTCCATATTAATTCCTATGAGAACAAAAACATCATTCATAAGGATACTTCCTGTTGTTGATTATAATATATTTCAAATTGAGAAAAAATGATAAATCCTTCAGCCTTTCCTTAAAGTTTTTTAGGAAGTGGTCTTCCCCCTCAACTTCATCCTCTCCCACCAGGAGGGAGAAAAAAAGAGAAATGAGAGAAGATGAGGATAAAAATTCCAAATATTAAACCTTCTTTAACCATGGAAAAAGATGCGTTTGAGAAAGAAGAGAAAAATTTTTAAAATTAGAAATTCACGGATTTAAAATACGAATCTTCAGGATAACCAACTTTTTTATTATTATTGTTTTTATTGGAAACAGATTTATTTATAATTTAATAAAAAGAAGATAAGTACCAGAGAATGAATAGAAAATAAGATATAGAAAAATATATCTATCACTTTAAATAAAAAAAGATAGCTATAAACCTCCATGCACGAAAAGATTTTGGGATTAAAACTGGAGATAAATTATTGGTTTTTGGAGATTTAGAGGGAGGCTTATGGATTACAACTATTGATATCATTCAAAAAATTATGAATGGAGCTATGGATTTCTTACATGAAATTGGGGGAGCAGTGGAAAATTCTAGAAAGAAAGAGTAAAAATAGGATATAAAGCAACCAATCATGTGATGTATTTTTGTACGTTGATAATTTTTTAAAGGATTGGGTATTGAATATGAAGCCTGATTTTGAAAATAAGAAAAATTTTTTCAACTTAAACAATAATAACGCTATTCAGACCTTTAATCTCACCAAAAAATTCGGGAATAGAACAGCAGTGAATTCAATTAATTTAGCTATTCAAAGAGGGGAGATATTTGCCCTCTTAGGACCTAATGGTGCTGGTAAAACAACCACCATTAAGATGCTTTGTTGTTTGCTCAAACCGACTGCTGGTGAAGCAGTTATTATGGGATATGATATTGAAAAAGAACAATTAAGCGTCAAACAAATAATTAATATTTCACCACAGGAAACGGCTGTTGCCAGAAATTTAACTATTATGGAAAATCTTTTACTGATGGGTGGAGTCTACGGAATCAATAAGCATGAAACCAAAACCAAAGCTCAGGAACTTATCGAATTATTCGGTTTAAGTAGCAGAACCAAAGAGTTAGCAAAAAAACTATCGGGTGGTATGCAGCGTCGATTAAACCTTGCCATGGCATTAATCACCAATCCCCAGGTTTTGTTTCTTGATGAACCAACCTTGGGGCTGGATCCTCAGGCAAGAAAGGCCGTATGGATTCAAATCGAAAAGCTCAAGGGTAATACGACTATATTCCTTACTACCCATTATTTAGAAGAAGCAGACGCGCTGGCTGATCATATTGCCATCATTCATCAGGGGAAGATTGTTGCCCAAGGCTCTCCAGCCTTTTTAAAAGAGTCCTATTCTGGAAAACAAACCATGATGATTAAAGCTTCGGGGATAACTGACAAAATAATCAATACCTTGAAGGAGAAATATCCGGACGTGAGGAAATCAGATAACCAAATTATAATACAAGCAAAAGACCTGGATTTTGAGAGCATCGTTGATTTAATGAGAGGTGAAGGGGCAAAGATAAAGTGGCTCTCCATGAAAGAACCTTCTTTGGATGATGTCTTTCTCAAATTGACTGCCGAGGAGAAAAACTAATGAAGTTTCTCCCTTTAACCAGTCGAAACCTCAGAGAAATATATCGTGATCCGATTCCCATGGTCTTTGGAACGGCCATGCCCGTTGTATTGCTTTTACTCTTCACATCAATCGGGAAAAAAGCACCAGTTGAAATCTTTTCTCCCTTGATGCTGGTCCCTGCAGTAGCGGTTTTTAGCTTTGGGTTCTTGATTATGTTTTCAGCTTCACTTATATCCAGAGACCGACAAACCGCTTTTTTGACTAGACTTCTCATGTCACCTCTAAAATCATCTGATTTTATTTTAGCTTACCTATTAGCATTTTTCCCTTTGTCTCTTCTCCAGAGTATCGTTTGTTTCCTTGTTGGAACGATACTGGGAATGGCTATAAGCTGGCAGGTTTTTTTAGTTTTACTGTTTCTTCTTCTGGTAGCGATAGCCTGTATCGGAATTGGAATGATATTAGGGTCACTCGGTACCGAAAATCAAGTTGCCATGGGTGGATCAATCCTTATGGTTATAATATCTCTCTTTAGCGGAGCCTGGATGGATTTGAAAATGGTTGGTGGGATATTTAAAACTATTGGATACGCTTTACCCTTTGCCCATGCTATCGATGGCTCGAGAGCTATTTTAAAAGGTTCTTTTTGGAGCGATATCTCAATGGAATTTTACTGGGTATTCGGCTATGCATTGATTTCAATTATTCTTGGAATAATTGCTTTTAAATGGAGAATGAAACAATAAAAAAACCGATGTCTGGTTATTTAAAAATCAACCAGACATCGGTTAAAGAGTTGTATACCTATTGAAGAAATTCATCCACATTGCTTTGATCGATGATAAAACCATCGATCGGTATATATTTTGGAACTTCTTTTCCATTGATGATATCAACTAAGAGCGAGACGGAATCCTGTCCCATTTTCACGTTGTCTTGTTTGATGGTTGCCAGGATTTCTCCTTCTTTAATAGCTTTTAGGTTGGCTGGGTCGCCATCAAAGCCAACAATGATAATCTTTCCAATCAGCCCTCTTTCGGCTACTACAGATTTTACCGACATAGCTCCCGGGTCCCAGGCAGAAAAAACCGCTGTTACCTCTGGATTAGCGGCTAATTCATTTTGAGCAATTTCATAAGCTTTTTCCGGAAGCCAATCGGCAGCTCGGAAAATCACTTCGACTCCAGCAGCTTCAAGGACTTCAGTTACGCCATTTTTACGAGCATCACCAGTTTGATGCCCCAAAACGCCGCCCACGATTAATACTTTTCCAGGCCGAGTCATGTGGTCGAGAATATACTGACCAGCAATTTTGGCCGAGGAAAGGTTATCAGTTTGCACCAGCGAGGCAATATGAGGATGGTCGATGCCGGTATCAACGGCGATCACCGGAATTCCAACTTCACTTGCTTTATCCAGCGAATCGTCGAATGCTCTGCTGTCAGCGGCACCGATAATAATTCCGTTGACTCCCATTTGAATGGCATTGTCAAAAGAATTCTTTTGAGCTTGAGCGTCCATGTTGGGAGGGGTGAGGTCAATAAACTCCACCCCCAGTTCGTTAGCTCGATTGCGGGCTTCGTTTCTTAACGTAATCCAAAAAGGCAGGTCTGTTGAGGCTCCAATGTAGGCGATAGAAATTTTCTCTTCTTCACCGAATGCTACATTTCCAACCAAAACACAAATAAAAAGGCTCATAATTACGAATAGAAATAGTTTTTTCCTCATTAAAAAATTCCTCCTTAAGATGTGATTAAACTTTATTTCTTTATCAACTTATACAACACAGTACACCTATTTCTGAAATAAAAGAGAACCAATCTCAACTTGTGCCGATATCGCCCATTCTACAACGTTCTTTTTCGTTGAGCGGTATCGATCCAGACGGCTAAAATAATAACGATACCAATAGAAACCCGTTGCCAGGAAGAACCAACCCCCATGTGGCTTAATCCACTGGCTAAACAGGTCATGATCAATACTCCGATAATGGTTCTCCCAACACCGCCAATCCCGCCCGACATGCTGGTTCCACCGATAACCACGGCAGCAATTGAGTTCATTTCCATACCTTGACCAAAAGTTGAATTGGCGAAGTTCAATCGAGCAGTTAATAGTACCGCGGCTAATCCTGCCATTAAACCGCCGATGGCATAGTAGATGACCTTGCATTTATTGACTCGAATGCCGGATAAGCGAGCGACTTCCTGATTTCCTCCAATAGCATAGGCATTAAAACCCAGGCGAGTTTTACCCAGCATAAATGCCACAATTAGGTAAGCAGCAGCCATGATTAAGACTGGTATAAAATACCCTGATCCCAGTGCTCGAAAAGCCCGAGGAAAAGAGGACATGTCTTTTCCAGCACCCAACAGTTCTGAGAAACCCCGAAGGACCATCATCATCCCCAAAGTAACGATCAATGGTGAAACACCGGTGGCTACAATAATCAAACCATTTACGGTTCCCCAAAAAGCGCCAATACCGAGAGCGATGAAGAATATGAGCCAAACTGGATATTGGAGGTTGAGCATACTGCCCACTGAGACCGCCACAAAAGTAAGAATCGATCCAACTGATAGGTCCAAACCTGCGGATAGAAGAACAACCGTAGTTCCAACCGCCATGACACCCAGGACAGTTGCCTGGGAAAAAATGGTTTGGAAATTACTGATTGCTCGGTAGGTTGGTGCAAAAATGAAAAAAATCACATTGATGGCAACCAATCCTAAGAGAGCTTGAGTTGCACGTTGAAATTGTTTCAAAAGGGATGATGAAACCATATTTCTTATCCTCTCTTATACACTCTTTTAAAATAAATCAATTTGGATTTATTACATTGAATGATGCTTGTTTAAATGTTTTTCTTCATTATTATCAACTGAACTTTTTTAACAACTTCAAGTCACTTTAGGTCAACTTCCTTGGTTTCTTTTCAAGCCAAAAAAACAACTTTTTGGTTTTAACCACCTCCCCAAATTCTCTTGCCATAATGGGGCGAGAGAAAATTTTGACTTTTTAACGAAATTCTCCGACACCTATGGCAGCCTTGAGAATATCATCTTCACTAGCGGTATTACGAGGAAATTCTTTTACAATTTTGCCCCGCCGCATCACCATGACGCGATGGCTCATTTCCATGGCTTCAGCATAATCGGAAGTAAACATGATGATAGATGTTCCCTCAGTCAGGAGCTCTTGCATAATCCGATATACCTCTCTACGACCAATGATGTCGATACCCCGAGTTGGTTCGTCAAAAATGATGACTTTAGCATGAGTGCCAAGCCATTTAGCCAAAACAAGTTTTTGTTGATTTCCTCCTGAGAGCTGACCAGCTAAAGTAAAACGATGAGGTGCTTTGATGGTTAGCTCTTTCATGTAAAAATCTATTTCCTCATTCATTTTTTTAATTTTCACCAAGCCGAAAGGACTCAATCGATTAATATTGGGTAATCCGTAATTATTTCTTAAGGATTGATCGAGAATAACCCCTTCGGTTTTCCGATTTTCAGTAAGAAATGAGATGCCGTGTCGAATGGCCTCTTCGGGAGTTCGCACTGTAACTTTTTTATCTTCAATATAAAGATTACCACTGGTAGGCGGGTCAACTCCGGCGATTGCCCGAGCCAGCTCGGTTTTGCCAGCTCCCATTAAACCGGTTATTCCTAATATTTCTCCTTTTCGAAGTGAAAAATCAACCCCTTGAATGGTTGTGCCTTTATGAAAATTTTCCAAACGGAGAATGATTTTTTCCTGAGGAGCTGGAAGAGATGGATATTGTTTGCCAATTTTTTCGCCGATCATTTTTTCAATCATGGTTTCAAGAGTAAGGTCTCGAATAGAAAAAGTACCAACATTTTTTCCGTCTCGTAGGATGGTGACTCTATCACCTAATTCGTAAACTTCAGCGTAGCGGTGGGAGATATAGATAAAGCCAACCCCCTCTTTTTTTAAGTGGTTAATCACCTTGAAAAGGTCATTACGAGATGTGCTTTCTAAAACATCGGTCGGTTCATCGAGAACGATAACCCGAGCGTCGGTGACTAAGGCTCGAGCAATCTCAACCATCTTTTGCTGGGTAATACTGAGTGATGATACAATTCGGTGAGGATCTAACTGGATATTAAAACGCTCTAAAAGCTTGGATGCAGTTTTATAGAGGGTTGACGTGTTGATAATGCCCAATTTGCGGATTCCCAAAGGTTCAACTCCGAGGAATATGTTACGGGCAATATCAATTTGAGGAACCAGATTGAGTTCTTGATAAATGAAACGAAGTCCTTTTTTAAGTGGGATTTCTGGAGATTCAATGACGACCTTTTCACCATAAATAAAAATCTCTCCACTATCAGCAGGGAATGCTCCGCTCAGTACTTTAATAAGAGTTGATTTCCCAGCTCCGTTTTCACCAAGCAGAACATGAACTTCTCCGGCACGGAGTTCAAAATCGACCAGGTTCAGAGCAATGATTCCTGGAAAACGTTTGATAATCCCCTTCATGACAACCAGAGGAAAGCCTGTGGTTGATTTTATATGATTCATGATTTCCCCTGCCTTATTGATTTGTGTTGTTGATTTGAACTGGATTAAAAAGCTGAGTAAATGCAACCGATTACAATTTATCATAGAAAATATTCACTGTCAACGAACTATGTATTCTTTAAAAAAATGAAATATATCAGTGAATTTTTGAGTCAATAAACTGAAACCGATTGCTTAATGAATATTTTTTAGAGCAATTTTTTCAGCCAAAAATACAAGGGTTATTTTTAGAATACCTTCAAAAACTTTTTTCCTCTGGAATATTCAGAGTTTGGAGAGTTTTTCTGAGCCAGTGAAGAGATTTCTCGATGAGGGGTCCACCCTGGCCTTCGCATTCGATGCTCAATACTCCTTCATACCCAGAATCTCGAAGCATTTTAATGATAGTTACAATGTTTTCGGCATTGACTCCTTCACCAATAGCAGCATGGCTGATACCAATGCCAGTTTCTTTCCCCCGTAAGGAATCTGCCAAACGTGGCGATACATCTTTAATATGGACATGCTTAATTCTTTTAATAAATTGTTGGCAAAAAATCACTGGATCTTGGCCGGCAATAAAACTGTTTCCAGTATCGAGGTTCAAACCAAAATAATCACTTTGAGCAAAGTTGAGCATCTTATCCAGGAATTCAGGTTTTGTCGTGAAATATCCATGAACTTCGATATTAATGGTAATACCGTATCGTTCAGCTTTCTCAATAATGGTTCCGTAAGCATACTTCATGAGCTCCAAACAATCGTTTTCGGTGAGTCCTTCTGGTTTATATAAGCCATCGGTGGTGGCAATACTGGGACAATTGGCAATCTTTGCCCAGGGGAGGGTCTTTAAAACATACTGAACACCAAAATATAAACCATCACGCCCTGATAAAGGATAGGCCGCATCAATTTGAGAAAAACGAACACTATAAGATTCCATCTTTTCTCTTATTTCCATCGGATCTTCTGATAAAGAGATATGAGGGAAATATCCCAAACCATGAATCCAATTGACTCCTTCTAAAGATCCGCATTCAATAAAATGAACATCATTTTTTTGTGCCCATTGTAAGGCTTTTTCAAAATTAAAAACTGATGAATTGAAGGCATCGGTATGGAAACTAATTTTCATAAAAAGCTCTCCTTTTACCCGATTACTTTTTTGGCACTTTTACCCGATCGGGCATGACCTTTATAGGAACTAAAAATACTCATGGCTAAAGAAGCGATGATAAGTAAACCGAAGGTGACCTGTTGATAGTAAGGGTTAACCCGCATCATATTAAGAGCATTTGAGATGATTCCCATAAGTAGGACTCCTAAAAGAGTGCCGATGATTTTTCCTTTTCCTCCCGATAAGGGAGTGCCTCCGATGACGACAGCACCGATGGCTTTTAGCTCGATACCGCTTCCGGTTGAAGGTTGGGCAGCACCAATTCTCGAAAGTAAAACCATGGAGCCGATTCCAACAAAAAAACCGCTGAAAAGAAAAGCATAATACTTGGTTTTAATCACTGAAATGCCCGAGAGATATGCTGCCGCCGGATTGCTGCCTACTGAGTAAATTCTCCTCCCAAACTTGGTATAAACCAATATGAAATGAACGACCAAATAAGCGCCCAGGCTGATGACAAAGCTCAAAGGAAGAACATTTCCTAAACGAGTCATACCAATAGTTTCAGCCTGGCCGTATATAGTTTGAAAGGACCCTTTGGTGATGGCTAAAGCAATTCCTTGAAAGACACTGATAAAAGCCAGTGAGGTGATGAAAGAAGGGGCTTTAAAAGTATGAGCAGTTAATCCGACCAAAAAGCTACTAAAAATTGCCAAGGCAATACCGGTGACAAAAGAAGGGAAGACACCTATCCCGCTCTTAATCATAATTGCCATTACGCAGGAGGATAACCCAATATTGGCCCCAACGGAAATGTCGATTTCTCCGGAGATAATCAATAAAGTCATTCCTGATGAGACAATCCCAAGGACAGCTATTTGTTCCAAAACATTAATGATATTACTCATATTAAAAAATCTGGGATTGACGATTCCAGTAATGATGGCGATGAGAAATTCAGCCAACAAAAGGAGAAACCACTGACTACGTAACACGTATTGAAGCTTATTGTTTTTAACTAATGTTCCACTTCCAATACTGGATGATTTCACATTAGGATTTGTCTGCATTGGTTTTTTCTCCTTTTTCCTCGACTCCCATGAATTTTTTAATTAAGTCTTCTTCTTTAATTTGATAGTTATCAAGAATTTCCACAATCCGACCATCACGCATCACTGCAATCCGATCACTTAAAGAAAGGAGCTCTGGCATGTCAGAGGAAACCATAATGATACTCTTTCCTTTTTCAACCAATTTCACCATGAGTTCATAGATTTGCTGTTTCGCACCGATATCGACACCTTTGGTCGGTTCATCAAAGATGCATAAAATAGCGTCATCGAGAAGCCATCGGGCAATAACTACCTTTTGTTGATTGCCTCCTGATAGTTCTTCTACCAGTTGATTGATATCACTGGTGGCGATGGATAATTCATCCACCATTTGATTCGAGAGTTCTTTTTCTTCTCTCCGATCGACGATAAAGCCTTTAAAAACATCATTATGGACTAAAGTCATATTTTCAATCAGGTTTCTGCCGATAAAAAGACCAAGCTTGCGGCGATCTTCGGTTATCAGACCGATACCGGCTCGAATAGCATCCCGGGGGGTACGAATCACAGTTTCTTTGCCATTAATGATAATTTTCCCGCTGTCGGGCTGCTGTATACCAAAGATCAGCCCCACCAACTCTGAACGACCGGAACCAACCAGACCTCCAATTCCTAAGATTTCTCCTTTTTTTACCTCAAAATTGACCGGTTGCAGGATGACTCTTTTGGATAAATTTTGAATTTGAACTTGTGTCGGACCTAAGGGTACTTTTTTTCTATGGTAAAAAGCCGAAGCCTCTCGGCCAACCATACCCCGAATCACCGTTTCAATATCGACTGAAGCGACCTCATAGGTTTTAACCAACTTGCCATCTTTTAAAATCGTTACTCGATCACCTATCATAAATATTTCTTCTAAGTAATGAGATATGTAGATAATACCAATACCACGATTTTTCAGGTTTTGAATAATCTTCATTAATGCTCTTTTTTCTTCTAATCCGAGCGAACTGGTTGGTTCATCCATAATAATGATTTTAGAATCACGATAGAGGGCTTTGACAATCTCTACCATTTGCCTTTGTGAAACCGAAAGGTCTTCAACGAAGACATCAACTGGTAAATTCATATGAAGGGTATTGATCATTTCTTGAGCTTTTTGAAATTGGGCTTTTTTGTCAACAATAAATGGAAGAGAGGCAGATTGCTCATCTCCGAGAAAAATGTTATCAGCAACGGTAAGAGATTCAACCAGCTCAGCATCTTGATAGACGGTCGCTATTCCCAATTCAATAGCCTTTCGAGGAGTCATCGTAGCAATTTTCTGACCGGCAACATATAAGTCGCCGCTTTCAGGGGAGATGGCTCCTGAAAGGATTTTAATGAGAGTTGATTTTCCAGCACCATTTTCGCCAACCAGACAATGAATCTCACCCTTTTTGAGATCGAAAGAGACATTATCAAGGACTTTATGTACTCCATAGATTTTGGTGATATTTTGGAGAGAGACTAAAAGTTGGTTTTTTTCCATTTTTTATCGTTTTTAAAAAAAGAATGCAACGGGATCTCCCCGTTGCATTCTTTTAGAATATTTTTAATAAACTCCCAAGTCATTATATTGAGGGAAATAGGTCTTGGTGAGTTCGATCCAAACTGGATCGACATCCCATGGAACGACCTTGGTTTTATCGTCGATGGTTTCAGGAGTAATAG